>NZ_JARWNC010000026.1:0-53768 GCF_029854675.1 Akkermansia sp. N21169
GCCGATGGTAGTGAGAGTATAGCTCTTGTGAGAGTAGGTCGTCGCCGGGATTGATCATGAAGCCCCGCCTTGTCACCATGCAAGGCGGGGCTTCTCTGTTTATACTCGAATCCTCATCCCCGCGAAATGTGACGAATGCAGAAAAATCGAAATGATCTCGGAAAGAGCGGAAAAGATATGGACTCTGGAGCTGTTTTGAACTATTTCTCCATTCCATTATCATGAAGCTGTTGTTGTTTTTCTTGCTGGGGTGTTTTGCGATACCGGTCAATGGCCGGGATTTGAAGATTTTTTTACTGACTGGGCAATCGAATTCACTGGGAGCCGTGAAGGGATCTCCTGTATCTGCGGAAATGTTGGAAAAGTACAAGCCGGAAAGGACGATGTACTGGCATGAAAATTTCGGACAGAAGGAGGGAGTCTTTTCCGGGGCCTCCCAAGAATGGGGAATGGTTGTTCCTGCGGTCCCTTCTTATAATGGCAATTTGTGTATGGGGCCGGAGTATGGATTCGCCGCGGTTTTGGAGAAAAAGGGATGGTTTGACGATGCCGATGTGGCGATTGTGAAGGCGTCGCGCGATGGTGGCGACAATGGACATTGGATGCGGAATGGACAGGCTTACCGGTTGCTGGTGGGGGCCGTGAAGAATGCAAGTTCTGCCTTGAAGGAAAAAAAGTATGGGAAAATTGAGTTTGCCGGACTTCTTTATCTGCAGGGTGAGAGTGATTCAGGGGATGCTGTGCCGGCTGCCGCCCAGCGTTTCAAGGAACTTCTCAAGCATTTGGCGGAAGATTTGAAAGGATGGGGAGATACTGCGCCTTTGGCAAAATCGTGTGCTGTGATTGGAGAGAATGCGAATTGGGGGACGAAGAATGTGACGGACTCTTTAACCGGGAATACGAACGGGATGCTGAATGGCCGCGATACGGAGGTGGATGGCAAGACGACTTGGCAGGTGATGCGTTCTCTCGCGGCATCTTCTCCTGCTCTCGGTTATGCTCCTACGAGGGACCTTCCCAAGTTGACTTCCGGCGATTCGATGGGGGTACACTATGATGGATGTTCTCAATTGGTGATCGGAGCGCGTTTTGCCTATGCTATGGGGCATCTGAAAGGGAAATCGGTGGGGAGTGTCCGGAGTGGACGCTATGATCTGCCTTTGAATGCTCCCGACGCCTGGATGGATGGGAAAGTACCTGTAAAGAAGGTGTGTGTATGGGATTTGGCTTCTTCTATTTTGCCGAGCCGGATTGGAGAAGGTGTGGATTCGTTCAAGGCTTTTGGCATCCGTGTCGAGGATCCGTCTGTGAATACGGTTGCTATTGCCGGTGGCGCTTCGCAACGTTTGGTTGTAGGTCCGGGCGGGATTGAAGTACAGCAGGGAAGGAAATTGTTGATTGCCTCGGCATTGCAACTATCCGGTCGTCAGGAGTGGAAATTGTCGGGCGGATCTTGTGTGGCGGTTGCAAGACCGGATGTTAAGGGTGGTATGGCGGCTTTGACGGGACAGGCGGATATTTTCATCATGAATACAGACGCTTCTTCTTCCGGGAAGCATGCTGCCGTCGATTTTACCGAGGTCGGCCAAGGAATGTCGAAGAAGGGGAGGGGTGTACCGTTCCGGGGGAATTGGGTTATTGGTCCGGGGGTTGAGGTGAAGGGGGGTCTTCCTGGAACAGGCAAGGCGATTTTCAAGAAGGGATCTATTTATCAGGGAGAAGTTCTGACAGCTGACCGGAATGTTGTTTTGGAGGGGATTGCGACCGGGGTGTGACAATGTTTGCCGATTTAGGTTGTGTCCGGAGGTAAATTTCTTCATGCTTTTCCCTGATGAATTCCAGCCCACGCATCCTGATTCTGACATCCGGCTACGGTGATGGCCATAATAGCGCGGCACGTGGTGTGGCCGAAGCTCTGGACGGAAAGGCCGAATGCCGCATTGTCGATCCATGCAAGGAGAGTATGCCGTTTTTTTTCCGTTGGTCCCGTGCCGGGTATTTATGGACGATTCGGCGGGCACCTTTGTTGTGGCGTCAGGCTTACGACTGGACGGATAGTCTGGATCTTTCCCGATCGGAGTATCCGATGATGGCTGCCGTGAAAAATTACTTGTCCAGTTTGGTTCGCGGATGGAGGCCGGATGCGATTGTGTGTACCTATATGCTGTATCCTCATTTGCTGGACAAGATTTTCCAGACGGGGGGAAGAAGTGTGCCCTATATGACGGTTGTGACGGATTCTCTGGAAATTAACAAAACGTGGCTGTGCAGCAGGAGCGAGATGTGGTGTGTGACGGATCCATGGACCCGGGATGTTCTCGTCCGGCGTGATGTACCCGAGGAGAAGATCAAGGTGACGGGTTTTCCTGTGTCTCCCTCGGTCGTGCAACGGAGCCGCGGTGAAAGAATGGTGTGGCAACCGGGGAGTCCCTTCCGTATCCTGTATTTTGCCGGAGGGGGAACTGAGAGGATCAAATCCGATCTCAGGGCAATTTTCCATGCTCATCCGGATATTCGGGTAACGTGCATCATGGGAAGGCGTAGCCGGCATCTGTATCCTGTTCTGCACAAGATCCGGCAGAACCTGGACTATCCTGCCCGTTTTCGTCTTGTCGGCTGGACGAATCGCGTGCCTGATTTTCTGGCGAGCCACCACCTTGTCATCGGCAAGGCGGGCGGAGCGACGACGCATGAGGTGATTGCCTCAGGACGTCCCATGCTGGTGAATTATCTGGTTCCAGGACAGGAAGAGGGTAATGTCGCTCTGCTGGAGATTCTTGGCGGAGGGCGTTACGTAGGATCTTCCGGTGAAATGGAAGACTCTTTGAGGGCGATGCTGGGCGATGACGGCGAGCTGTGGCGCCGCATGCACCAAAACCTGCTGGATGCGGGGATGACAGGAGGAAGCGGCATGGTGGCTTCTTTGGCCTTGCAGTTGTGCTCCTCCCGTTCTAATTGAAGTGGGTTGTGAGCTACCTGCTGATTGATAATTCAAATACGAGGACAAAGTTTGTTCTCTCCGAGCCGGATCGCCTTCTGGAGACGCGCATCGTCATCCCGACTCGCGAGATTAACGAAGAACGCCTGACCAGGGAACTAGGCCATTTGCGATATGATTATGCCGTTTTTTCATCCGTGGTACCCCGGGTATCGGAATTGCTGGCAGATTGGCTGCCTCGTCCCTACCATATGGTGACGTGGCAATCGAATTTGGGGGTAGGCATTGATTATCCCCTTCCTCGTCAGATTGGAGCGGATCGGTTGGTGAATGCGGCCGGTGCGGTTGCTTTTTACAGAGCGCCCGCCATTGTAGTGGATTTCGGGACGGCAGTGACGTTCGATGTTGTTTCCCGTGAGACCGGTTACAAGGGGGGAGCTATTGCTCCCGGGCTGGCGTCGATGGGCGATTACCTTGCCAGGAATACGGCCCTTCTTCCGGCAATTGATCCCCATGAACCCAAGTATGCTATCGGGAGAAGTACGGAGGAGGCTATGCATTCCGGGGCCGTTTACGGCTACCGCGGTTTGGTGAAAGAGATTTTGGAATGCTTGGAGAAGGAGATGGATGGAGTTCCGATTGTCATTGCAACAGGTGGCGACGCCGAATTGATTGCACAGGGCGTACCCCGAATCGACCACGTTGATCCTTTGCTGACACTCAATGGATTGAGAGTGATCGCCGGGTTAAATCCCCCTGCCTGACGGTGGAAAACTCTTTTCGTAGAAGGGATCTTGCTCGTCCCTTTCTTGAAGGAAGTCTGAAAAATGTGTTGCCAAACATAGAGTGCCACTGTAAAAGCGGGTAACTCTAACAACCTAACACAATGTCTGATAGCATCGAAGAAAAGGTGAAGGAAATCATCGTCGAGCAACTCGGCGCTGAAGCCGATAAAGTGACCACTAACGCAAAGTTCATCGAGGACCTCGGTGCCGACTCTCTGGATACCGTAGAACTCGTGATGGCTTTTGAAGACGCGTTCGACATCGAAGTGCCCGATAGCGATGCTGAAAAGCTTCAGTCCGTTGCGGACGTCGTTGCTTATATCGAAAAAGCCCAAGCCGAATAATAAGCATTTTACTTTTCCCATGACGGGAAAATAATTTCCCACTGGCGGTTCCCCGGTCAACGCGGGACCGCCTTTTTATTGTCGACTGGTTCCCAGTGGCTTCATTCACGAGAGTTTCCCCCTATGTACTCCGAAGACGATATCCAGTACGCCCTCGAATCCACGAACATCTTGTATGTTCCGGATCGCCGCATTGACACGTTTGGTGATACTCGTTTTTCCTTCCTCCTTGTGAGCGGATTAATGGATGATTCCAATGTGACTCGCATCCGTAGCGGATGGGTAGAAGCGGAAAAGCCGAAAATTATCCGCCCCGATATGTATAAGCAGATTGAAATGGATGGGTTCGGGGATGACGCCCGGCAGTTTTTCGATTGGCTTGCACGCCATGGGGCCGCTCTGCAGACACTTTTGCAATATGGCTTTCAGTTTCGGCGTTCCGAGGTAACCGAGGAATTGGTGCACGAGCCGTTCGAGGCTGTTAAGGGACGTCTTGTGGACGAGGTCAGGGCATCGGGAGATCCCCTGAGGGCCGTGGTGGAGGGTGTTGACGATGCCTGGGAAGTCTGCCTCTTGAAGTTTACGGTAGAGATGGTACAAAAATCACATGAAATCAATATTTTCGATTTCCGTCGCAAAGGCCTGCTGTAAATGGGGGCTGGCGATATGCCTGTTTGGGTGTTCTGTCGTGGTTGCGGAGGAGAACTATTCACTGTGGCCCCGTAGGCCCGAGGCATTACAGCAGGCGGCCATACTGGCGGCAGAGGGGAAGGCGGAGGAAGCCGCTTCCATGCTGGAACCTTTGATTGGAAGAAAGGGGGTGATTGGCCAGGAAGCTCGTGACATGCTGGGCTCCTTGCGTATCCGCGAGGTCTTGGATCCAGCCCGTTGTGCCAGTGAAACATATGTGGTCAAACGGGGCGACTCCTGGATAGGCATTTCCAACAAGACGAAATGCCCGCTGGATTTTATCATGCATTTGAACCAGTTTGTGGACCGTCCCGCTCTGGTGCAGGGGCAGAAACTGAAAGTAAGGGATTTGAACTTTCGGCTCCTGATTAATGTGCCCGCCAAAGAACTTTCCATTTGGGATGGAGAGAAGTTTATCAAATCCTATCCTATTCTGATGATGCGCGATGTGGGGAAGGAAAATGCCGCCGTGACGGTTAAAGCCAAAAATGCTATTGAAGCGGGGAAAGATCTGCGGAGCTATTCTCCCGAATTTGCCGCTGCGGACAAGCAGCTCGTGATCGGCACCAAGGAGCGTTCATGGGTGATTGACGTCAGCAAGGATGGTAAAATGAGGTCTCCGGGGTTCTATTTGCGCCGGGAGGATTGCAATGAGGTGGCCCTGCTGGTTCGTCAGGGGAATGCAGTTCAGATCGTCAACAAATAGTCTCAGGCAAGTATGAGAGTTGTTATTCAACGCGTGAGCGAGGCTTCCGTGACTATTGACGGGGTGCTTGTGGCCAAGATCGGGAAGGGCCTGATGGTGCTGGTCGGGATTGAGGAGGCGGATGCCCGGGAAGATGCGGAGTGGCTTGTCCGGAAGATGCTGGATATGCGGATTTTTTCCGATGATGAGGGAAAGATGAATTGTTCCCTCCGCGATGTCCGGGGCGAGATCCTGGTGGTGAGTCAGTTTACCCTGCATGCCTCGACGAAGAAGGGGAACCGTCCGTCTTTCATCCGTGCTGCCAGGCCCGATTATGCCGTACCTTTGTATGAAGAACTTCTAGGACTGCTGCGGGAGGAGATGCCCGGCAGGGTTGCTTGCGGGCGTTTCGGAGCCGATATGGAGGTTTCCCTGTGCAATGACGGTCCCGTGACAATTGTGATGGATTCCCGGAACAGGGAATAAGTTGTCAAACGGAGTTGTGATAAGAAACAGCCTCCTTCCCGATGTGGAAAAGAGGCTGTTTGCTGTTTTTGGAAGTTTGCTTCCGTTCTCAGGCTTCTTCGGTCTGGGATTCGTCCGTATCTGCTTCGGCAGGTTGCTGGACGGGTGCGGGCCGTTGGTCCCGGGATTGGAATTTTTCAGCGTTTCTGCGGCGTGATTCTTCTTGCAGGAAGAATTCGGCCACGCGGAAGGCACGTTTGGCGGCTTCGCGGGATGTATTGTCATCCATCAGGGCAAGGCCTTCTTCCGTGACTTCTCCGAGGAAGATTTTCCATGCCTTTTTAGCGAGCTTTTTGGCGTTAATTCCGCGAGAATCCGACTGTTGTTGCGGTTGGCGCTGTTCTTCATTACCGTTGCCCCGCTGTTTATTGCGGTTGCGGCGGCGTTTGTTGCGTTTGCCGGCGCCGAGATCTCCTCCTCCTACTGTTTCGGGCTGGGCGAAGTAGCCGGCTTCCTGATCGGTTACTTCGGCATCAACCGTGGCAGTGCGGGGCTGTTCCTGGTGTTGCTGGGACTGTTGATGTTTGGGAGGGAAGGATTCCCGGCGAACCTTGATTTGATGTTTCTGTTGTTTCTGCGGCTGAGCAGAATCGTCGGAACGCTGTTCCGAAGCAACCGTGCTCTTGGGGGCCTGGACAGGAACTGCCTGGTTTTGAGGAGCCGGCTCCGGGGTTGCCGATGTTTCGGGAGCTTGCGTTTCGGATTGTGTCTGCTGGGGAGCCGGTTGTTTTCTCTGCCTGTTCTTTTTGGAGGGAGCGGCAGGGGCTGATTGAACCTTTTCCTGCGATGCCGTTTCGGCGGGGGCGGATTTGGTTTCAAGGGCGGTCACGGCAGCCTTGGTTGCCTTGTCGGCATCGGCTTTCTTCGTGGCGGCAACGGACTTGCGCGATGCAGTGGAGGACTTTGCTTCTTTTTTGGAAGCTGTGTCTTTCCCGGCAGCTTTCTTGTCAACCTTGGGAGCTTTTTCTTTAGCTGTCGTCGTGGTCTTGCGAGTCGCAGTCTTTTTGACCGGTTTTTCTTCCGGTGTGGCGGCTTCTGATGTTTTCTTGGCCATAAAATCTAGATAAGAAATATTATGGGTATTAAAGAGAAATGTCGAGCGTATATCCTGAAGCCCGTCAGTTCATGTCGCCGGATTCGTCAGGAAGCAGGGGAAGACTCTTTAATAATTTCTCGTATGATTTGATATCGAATGACTTGCCCGATATGAGCATATCGTTTCCGACGATGGCCAGGATTTGTGCCATCATGAAGAGAGCCTCATCTTCGTCCATGCCTTCCTTGAGAAGGCGGTCCAGTGTGTTTTTGACGAATGGAGGTTCGGCGTTATCCAACTGCGAGCGGACGGCAGGGATGAGGTCGGCAATGATGTCGTCGGGGATTTCCATGATGGCGGCGAGGGTTAGAATCCGCCCATTTGCTGGCGCAGGACTTTTTGGAGTTCTGTCTGGAAAGCTTGCAGGTCATCGTCGGTGGGTTCTCCGGAGATAGGAGCCCAGTCGATACGGCCCATTTTGTCGATGCTCCAAGTTCCCGTGTGACCGCTCTTGAAAGTAACTTTGCCGGTCAGCAAGGCATGAGGGGGGGTAATTTCGTCGATGGTGACCGAGGTTGATCCCGGGAGCGAAGGGGAGGTATTTCCGAGCGGTGTGTCGGTAGCATTGGCTGGCGATTCTTCCTCCTTCTTGGGCTGGATGAGCTGGATATCCAGATCCATAAGCAGGAAACGGGTGTCCATGTAGGTGATGCTGATGCCGAATTCCTGATTGATTTTTTTCTGAATCTGGTTCAGATCAAGCCCTTCGGCTGCCCATTGGCGCAGAAGTTCCGTTTGTTCCGGCGTAATATTTTTTGAATTAATCATAATACGGATTGTTTGAAGGTTGATGACTGGGGTGAGGAGGGGGGGATGGTTTGTTTTCGGACGGAACGGAGAGGTTTTGTCCTGCGGTCAGGAACAAATCCCAGCATTCCAGGAAGGAACCGGCGAAGTCTTGCGGTCTGCGTTGCATCCATGCCCGGATGGTGGCAACGGGCAGCCATTGGACGGCCTCGATTTCTGCTGCCGGGAATTTGATTTTTCCGGAATGTTCGGCGAGGTAGAGTTCTACGTGTTCCTGTCCGTTTTCTTCCGATGGGGGCAGGTGTCCGACGCGGAGCAGGGGAGCGTCGACAATGCCGAGTTCTTCCTGCAATTCCCGTCGGGCGGACTGGTTGTAGGTTTCTCCGGAATCGACATGCCCGGCGGCGGAAGAATCCCACACGGACGGATGGCGGTCTTTCCACGGAGAACGCTTCTGGAGCAGAATGTCTCCATGCTTGTTGCGGACGAAGATGTGGACGGCCCGGTGGATCATGCCTTCGTTATGAACGGCTTTGCGCGAGGCTTCTCCAACGACTATGTCGTGTACATCGACGATGCTGAGGAGTTCATCGTCTTTCTGGGGGATAGCAGCCAGGGGATGTGTATCGTACAGGATGGACAGCTTGATCCATTGGGCCAGAGAGAGTTCTTCAGGCCTGGCTGTTTCCGGCACTCCGATGGCGGCGGCGACTTCGTTCCAGGGGGGGGCCTGGGGCAGTTGCTTTTTGATCTGCTTGCGCCTCTGGGCAAAGGCTTTCCGCATCAATTCGTCCAGGAGGCGGTCGTCGTAGGGGGGGAATTCCGCCGGGTCTCGGGGTGTGAGCAGCATGACGGTGGAGTCGATGCGGGGCCGCGGGTGGAAGGCTTCCGGGGGGATGGTTTTCAGGGCTTTGGGAATCCAATTCTTTTGAATTCTCAAGGAGAGGAGTCCGTAGGCATCGTCGCCGTCCGTTGCCAGAATGCGGTCGATGAATTCTTTTTGCAGCATGACGACAGCCCGGGAAACGGAGCTGGGTTTCGCAAGGAAATTCTGAAGGATGGCTCCTCCGGCGGAATAGGGGAGGTTGCCTAGAAACTTTACGGGGGCTTCGGCAAAGAGACCTCGGGGATCCCACGAGGCCCCGTCGGCATGGTGGACTTCCACATGCGGGGAATCCTGCCAACGTTCGCGTTGATAGGCCGCCAGACGGGCATCGAACTCGACGAGAACGAGTTTCCTGCATAGCGGGGCCACGTGTTCCGTCAGGGCACCCGTTCCCGGACCTACTTCCACAACGCAATCGCCGGGGGTGATTTCCAATTGATCCACGATCCAGCGGGCGACATTTTCATCCGTCAAAAAGTTTTGTCCGAGCGATTTGCTCGGCTTGACATCATGGTGATCGAGGACAGAACGGATATCCCGGGACTTCATAGCTGCGAGTATCCGTGATGTCCGTTCTAATCTCCAGCCAAATTCATGAGTTCAACCGGCTTGAGTGGGTGGACTGACATGGAAATCCCTCTACGATTGCCGAATTATCTCCGTCCGGGCGGCGGGATTGCGTTGACGCCCCGCCCCGGCAGAGTGCATAATGACCTCAGAACGAATTTTCTCTCACCATGAAAGTACTTGTGACCGGCGGCGCCGGATATATTGGTTCGCACACGGTGCGTCAGCTTGTGAAGGCGGGGCATGATGTGACGGTTCTTGACGATCTTTCCTACGGGCACCGTGAGGCCATTGTCGATCCCGAGGTCAAATTCGTCCGCGGTAATTTGGGAGATCCTTCCGTGGTCTATCCCCTGCTGATGGGCGCCGGTTTCGATGCCGTGATTCATTTTGCTGCTTTCATCGAAGTAGGAGAATCCGTCAAAGATCCGCTGAAGTATTACACGAATAACATCGCTCGTCCTCTCGTCCTCCTGGGCGCTATGAAGGACGCCGGCGTTAAGCGCTTTGTCTTTTCATCCACTTGTGCTACCTATGGTGTGCCGTCTCAGATCCCGATTCCCGAAACGGAAAAGCAGGATCCTATCAACCCCTATGGCAGCTCCAAGTTTATGCTCGAACGCGTCTGCAAGGACTGTGACCGCGCCTGGGGGCTTAAGAGCGTGTTCCTTCGCTACTTCAACGCTTCCGGGGCCAGCCTGGACAGCATGATCGGTGAAGATCACTCTCCGGAAACGCATCTTATCCCGATCATCCTTCAGACATTGACGGGAGACCGCGAGTTCATTACTGTTTTCGGTACCGATTACGATACCCCGGACGGTACCTGCATCCGCGACTATATCCATGTTGATGATTTAGCCGACGCCCACCTGCGTGCTGTCGATTACCTCATGAAGGGAGGAGAAACCAACTGGTTCAACCTCGGTACCGGTATCGGTCTCTCCGTCAAGGAAATCATCGATATGGCCGAACAGGTTACCGGTAAAAAAGTTCCCGTCCAGTATGGAGACCGCCGAGAAGGCGACCCTGCCCGCCTCATTGCCAACCCCAAGAAGGCCAAGGACATCCTCGGATGGGAAGCCCGCTACAAGGATGCCAAGGCTGTCGTGGAAACCGCTTGGAAGTGGGCTACCGGTCCTCGCAACGGACACTTCTAAAGTCTCGGCTTTCAGTCGTTTTGCCAAAAGCCGTTCCTTCCATGTCGGAGGGAACGGCTTTTGAGATTAATTGGTAGCAAGGGAGCTATTGTTCAAAGGGCAGGAACAGGATCCATCTGCAGTTGGGGACTGTGCAGGATTTGTACTTCGGGACCGGAATGAACTGGCTTGAAGGCGGTGGGTTCGCAGGAGATATCCTTGGGTATTTCCAGGCCGATCTGAGCGTGGAATGTCGCTTCTTCCTTTTGACTGCCGCCTTTTGGAGTGTAGCGGCGTATGATGGTAGCACACGCGGTGGTGTTCTTCAGGGTAACTTGTGTCAGGGCATACCGTGGAATACTCCTGGATATGTCAGCTTCATTTTTTTCCATTTCGACATAGAGTTTTTTGTATCAATGGCATAGGTTTTTCCTTGAGCCAGATCAATGATGAAAAACTCGGCTGTTGCATTGTCCGTCTGGTCTCCGATAAAGGCCATATTGAGCTTGTCGTTGACGAGGATTTTGTGTTCGGTATTGCCATCCGGAATCATGACGGAGATGTTTTTCCCATTCTGATTGCGGAAGGTGATTTGCTTGAAATATGCTTTCTGTCCGTCGGGGGCAGTATATTCCAAAGGAGTTGATGATTCGGATGTTCCAGGTGAAACCAGAATGCTCCATTGAGGGGACGTCTGAGTGTATGTAGAGGGATCGTTTTTCTGTGCACAAACGGCCTGGGATCCCAGAGGCAGAGCCAGAACGGCAACTAGGGCAATAGTGGTAGACATGATCGTTTTATTTTATTAAATTATTCATAATAAGCGGGTGACGGGAAATAGGGATTTCTCTCAACCCACTACTACAGTATTTGTTTATTTTTCCTAATGTCAATTTTTTTGCAGAAAACAGGTATTTGGTGGAATCTGTGCCAGATTTTAATCAGCGGTAAAATAAATTTTTCCAAAGAGTTGATTTGCTGACGAATTATACTATCCCTGACTATAGGATGATTCTGAAAGCGAATTTTTTGGTTCTTCGTAGGACTGTGTGGAAGTTTGTATTTTCATGGCCCTCTTTCTGTTGGAGTAGGTAAGAAGATGGCGGGAGACGGATAATGCCGTTGTTGTTTAATGAAGAAATATGGAAAACCTATGACAAGATAATCCGCATTGGCTGGGGGCCGTGTATTTGACATTGCCGTTTAATCTGCTCCTGCCGTCAGGATATTCGCGAAGAGTATTAGCGTTCGTCGCTAGTATGTAAATGGAGCCCGAGGAACTGTCCCTTTTGCGGAGGAGGAGTGGGGAGCCAGAGAATCGGCGGGAAACTGTAATCTACCGGATTGGTAGACAAAATGAGTAAAGAAGAGCTTCAGCGTTTATTTGCTAAAAAATTGGGAAAATCATCATCGTTTTCATATCTGTCTCCACGCTGATGTTTTGCTTAGTTACAAGAAAAGCCGGGAGCTGGGGAGCTTCCGGCTTTTAGGATAGCATGTAGTTTTTTTAGCGTTGCTGGCGAATGATTTCTGTGCCGATGCCTTCGTTGGTGAAGATCTCCAGAAGAAGGCTGTGAGGGACTCTGCCGTCGACGAAGTGGACTTTGCGAACTCCGGCATTGAGGGCATCGACAGCGGAGCAGATCTTGGGAATCATGCCGCCTTTGACGGTTCCGTCCTCAATGAGCTCTAGGGCTTCAGAACGAGTCAGGGAGTTGATGAGGCTGGTGGGTTCACTGGGGTCCCTAAGGACACCGGGAACGTCGGAGATATAGATCAATTTGACGGGTTTGAGTTCTTTGGCAAGAGCTGCTGCTGCAAGGTCTGCATTGACGTTAAGAGATTTATGGGTTCCCAGTTCGCGGGCTAGAGGGGAAATGACCGGGGTGATCTCCATATCGAGGGCTTCCGTGATACGGGGCAGAAGGGAGCCAATGACATTGCCGACTTCTCCGATATCGATGGGGGTACCGTTTTCGTCTTTTTCCTGTAGGCGTTCGCCGATGAAGATATCCGTACCGGGGATACCGACGGCTTTGCCTCCGAATTCACGCATGGTCTGGACGAGGCCAGGGTTAATGATTCCGGAGAGGGTACGTTCGACGATGGAGATGGCTTCGGGACTGGTGACGCGAAGGCCGTTGACGAAACGGGCTTCGAGGCCGGAGTCGGCCATGGCTTTGGAAATGGCCTTGCCTCCGCCGTGAACGACGACGGGATTGATGCCGAGTACTTCGAGCAAGACGATGTCTTTCAAGAGGATACGGACGAGATCGGGGTTATCCATGGCGCTGCCGCCGAATTTGATCAGGAAGATTTTGTTACGATAAGCCTGAAGATAGGGCAGGGCATTGACGACGACGGATGCTTTGTCAACGAGGCTTTCAAGAGTTTCGGGCATGATAGAAGGTAGGGAATGGTGTTGGTAAGATAAGTATAAAGAGCGGAAACGGGCCGGATAGCGCTGTTGCGGTAGAAAGAAGGGCTCAAATGAGTCTTCGCGCGCGGAAGTAGGCCAAGGGAAGGATGATGGAAATAGCCATGCCGAAGAGGGCGAAAAAGTAACCGTAGGAGGTTTCCAGTTCCGGCATGTTTTTGAAGTTCATCCCGTATACGCTGGCAATGAGCGTAGGGGGCATGAAGATGACGGAAGCGACGGTGAAGATTTTGACGATTTCGTTTTGCTCGATGTTGATGAGTCCGAGGACGGCGTCGAGCATGAAGTTGACGTTGCCGGAGAGGAAGGTGGCGTATTCGGAAAGGGAGGATACGTCGCGGCTCAGCGGGCGCAGTTTGACGTAGAGGTTGGTACCGGAATCGTCGTAGGCTTCCTGGTTGCTGGCGAAGGTAAGGAGGCGCAGCAGGTTGACGAGGCAGTCTCGCTGCCGGGTCAGAAGGTCGCCGACGCGGCCGAGATCCTGGAGGATGAGGCGGAGGGTACTGGTTGCCGGGGTTTTCTTGCGGCGTCCTCCTTCGGTTTCCTGCCGGGAGAAGATGGTTTTTGAGAGGCGGTCGAGTTCGGCTCCGAAACGTTCGAGAACGTCTGCCTGACGGTCGACAATGGTTTCTAGGAGACCGATGAAGACTTGGTCTCGCGAGATTTCCGAACGACGCAGGAGCTGGTGAGAGAAGACGCGAAACGAGTAAGAATCCGAATGGCGAATGGTGATGATGCGCGGTCCGATCAGAACGAAGGTAATTTCAGACAAGGAGGGGGATTCCGTGTCGACACGGCTCAGGACGGTAGTCGTCATGAAACGGGCTCCGTCTTCCGAGTAGAGACGGCTAGTGGCCTCAATCTCGCGCATTTCATCGTAGGTCGGCATTTCAATGCCGAAGAGGCTCTCGGTGTAGCGGATTTCGTCCTGATCCGGAGTGAGGAGATCCACCCAGAAGATGGATTCAAAATCAAGTTCCTCCACGTCCACATTGGTGGTGCGGTCGATTCCGTTGTCGGTCTGTCGATAAATCCGGATCATACGAACGTGGGCGGAGCCCAGGGTTGATGTGAGGCTCTTGGAAAGACGATTGCGGAGGCACGATACTTTCCTGTCGTGTATTATGACTCCGATTGCGTGAAATGGGAAGGAAAAACAGGTGAATGAGAAAGGAAAAAGCCTCTGTCCCGTATGAACGGAAACAGAGGCTTGGAAAAGGTAATGAAAACGGAGCCTTTATTCGGCGGCTGCTTCGGGAGCAGGGGCGGGGGCGTTTTCGGCGCCTTCGACCTTGACGTTGACCTTAAGGATAGCGGTTACCTGAGTGTGCAGTTTGACGGATACTTCGTGCAGACCACCTTGCTTGATGGGTTTTTCGATGTCGATCATGCGGCGATCGATTTCGACACCCTTGGCAGCAAGAGCTTCCTGGATATTGTGGTTGGTAATAGCACCGAATGTCTTGCCGTCCTGACCGGATTCCAGATTGAGGTCAAGGGAAAGGGCGTTAATCTTTTTGGCGACTTCTTCAGCAGCAGCCTTTTCAGCGGCTTCGCGTTCGGCACGCTTGGCCTTGAGGCTGGTGATAAAACGCTTGTTGGAATTGGTGGCTTCGTAGGCGAGGCCCTTGGGGATAAGACAGTTGCGGCCATAGCCAGCCTTAACAGTCACGAGATCGGCTTCTGCGCCGAGCCCTTCGATCTTTGTTGCGAGAATAACTTCCATCGTTGCCATGGCTAAAAAAACGTATTTGTGAGCGGTTGAATTAGGTTGAAATCGATGTAATGTCAAGCGAAGAGTGTAAAAAAGACGAATTATGAGGCGATTTGTCCCGATTTGAGGGGTAAATCCGGCAGCTTTCCTTACGCGCGATGACAGGAGTGAAACATATTGCGCTTGCGTCCGGGGGGGGGAGTGGGTAGGGAAAGGAGTCGGGCTTGGCGCATTTGCATGAAGTCGTGCGGCGGGAGTCCGGCAATAGAGATTTAATACCTATGGCTATTCAACGCGCACTAATTTCCGTGTCCGACAAGACGGGTCTGGATGTATTCGCCAAGGGACTCCACGAGATGGGAGTCGAACTTATTTCCACGGGAGGGACCTGCAAGTTCCTGAAGGATCTGGGACTTCCCGTGATAGAAATTTCGGACTATACGGGGGAACCCGAATTATTCGAAGGCCGTTTGAAGACGTTGCATCCGATGGTTCATGGCGGGCTTTTGCAGCGTCGTGACAGCGAAGAACACCAGCGGCAGGCTCAGGAACATGGCATCAAGCCTATTGATCTTGTCTGTGTGAATCTGTATCCGTTCGAACAGACGGTGGCCAAGCCCGATGTGACGCTTGAGGAAGCCATTGAGAAGATCGACATCGGTGGCCCGTCGATGCTCCGTTCTGCTGCCAAGAATTATTCGGCCGTGACGGTTGTATCCGATCCTGCCGATTATGACCGGATTCTGGATGAAATGCAGACGCATAAGGGAGAGACGACCCTCAAGACGCGTGAGAGCCTTGCCATCAAGGTGTTCATGCGTACGTCCCAGTACGACAATGCGATCTCCAATTTTCTCGGTCACAAGAATGAGGAATGCACGGGCGGCAATTTCTCCATTTGCCTGCCTCTCTACCAGAAACTTCGCTACGGCGACAATCCCCACCAGTCTGCCAGCCTGTATGGTAACTTCGGCGATATTTTCAACCAGTTGCAAGGCAAGGAGTTGTCCTATACGAATGTACTCGATATCGAAGGCGCGGCAACGCTGATTTCCCAGTTTAACCGGCCGACGGTCGGTATTCTCAAGCACATGAATCCTTGCGGCGTCGGCCAGGATGACGAAGATCTCCGTACTGCTTGGCAGAAAGCTTATGAAACAGACACTCAGGCTCCCTTCGGCGGCGTGATTGTGATGAATCGCCCGATGACGGAAAGTCTTGCCCGCGTGGTAGGAGCCATCTTCACGGACGTGATTATTGCTCCAGACTATGATGCTGAGGCCCGGGCTATCCTGCAGAAAAAGAAAAACTGCCGCATTATCCGCCTTAATGTCGAAGCCTGGCAGAAGGCTAGTAAGGAACCGATCATCCGTTCTGCTCCCGGCGGACTGATGGTAATGGACCGCGACTATGACGTGCGGGGACTGGATAATCTGGAAGCCAAGGTCGTGACAAAACGTCCTCCTACGGAAGAAGAGCTTAAAGCCATGCGTTTCAGCTGGAAGGTTGTCAAGCAGGTACATTCCAACGCTATTGTGTTCGGTTCGTCCGACCGTACGCTTGGCATCGGCGCCGGACAAATGAGCCGCGTGGATTCTGTCCGCATTGCTATCTGGAAAGCTCAGCAGGCGGGTCTCAATCTCAAGGGCAGCGTCATTGCCTCGGATGCCATGTTCCCGTTTGCAGATGGTCTCCAGGCCGCCATTGACGCCGGCGTGACCGCTTGCATTCAACCGGGAGGCTCCATCCGTGACGAAGAGGTGATTGCCGCTGCAGATGCCGCCGGCATTGCCATGGTGTTCACGGGCGTTCGCCATTTCCTTCATTAATCAACCCGATTTAACGATCAATTCCTATCCCCTCTGACTGCAATGATTCTTCTTGGTGTCAATATCGACCATATCGCCACGCTGAGACAAGCGCGTTACGCAACGATGCTGGATTCCTTCAATGCGGAACCCAGCGTGCTGGAAGCTGCTTTTGCAGCCCAGAGGGGAGGGGCGGATTCCATCACTCTGCATGTGCGCGGTGATCGCCGCCATATGCAGGATGCCGATGCCTTCCTCGTTCGTAGGGAAGTCTCTCTTCCCCTGAATCTGGAAATGGGCAATACTCCGGAAATGGTAGATCTGGCCTTGAGACTCAAGCCGGATTATGTTTGCATGGTGCCGGAGTCGCGCGAGGAAATTACGACGGAAGGCGGTTTGGATGCTCTCCTCCATTTCAACGAACTGGCTCCCTCCATCCGCAAGATGGCGGATGCGGGCATTCAGGTCAGCCTGTTTATTGATCCCGAAATAGCCCAGATTGAAGCTGCAGCCCGCCTTGGTGTTCCCATGGTGGAGTTGCATACGGGATGTTTTGCCAATCACTTCGGTGACGAACGGTTGGCGGAGATTGCCCGGTTGTGCGAGTCAGCGGAGGCGGCCCGCAGTGCCGGAATCCTTGTCAATGCCGGACACGGCATTAATTACTCCAATCTCGCCGATCTGGTGGCTGTTCCTCATTTGCATGAATTGAATATCGGACACACGATTGTGAGCCGGGCTCTTTCCGTTGGCATGGAACAAGCCGTGTGCGAGATGAAGAGTGAAATGACTCGTCTGTTTTAATGTTACGGGAGGGGGCTTTTTCCCTCTCCTTTTTTGCTTCTGGAAAGATTATGGGAAGAAACGTTGTCGCTATCGGCCTTGATCTTGTCGATCTCGAACGGATTGACAAAGCTTTCTCCCGCTCCGGAAAGGCATTTGCCGCTCGTTTGTGTACGCCAGGCGAGCTTGAATACTGTTTTGCCAGGGAGAACCCCGTACCATCCCTGGCCGCCCGTTTTGCGGCCAAAGAGGCTGTTTCTAAAGCTTTGGGTACAGGGATTGGCGTTGCCTGCGGTTTGCGGGATGTAGAAGTTGTGATGTCTCCGGCAGGGAGGCCGGAGATTGTCTTGCATGGTGCGGCTCGTCAAACGGCTGAGGGATTAGGCATTGCCGGCTGGTCGTTGAGTCTGACCCATTCCCGGACGGCTGCTGCTGCGGTGGCTCTTGCCTTTGCGTGAGAGCTATTCGATATGCCGTGATTTGAATGGATTGATTTCCTTGGGCCTCGGTTGTGGTTGAGGAAAACGAAAACGGCGCCCATGAAAATGGACGCCGGAAGTTTTTCCGAGATAAATGATGACGGAAGGCAGTTTGCAGCCCTTGAAACAGCGTATGAAACGCGTGCTTAGGACTTGTAACGCAAACGCTTCTTGTGACGGTTCTGGCGCATGCGCTTGCTGCGCTTGTGCTTATTGATCTTTGCTTTACGGCGTTTTTTCAGCGATCCCATGATGGTGGTTCGTTATGTTTGTTTCTTATGATGAGAAAAGGTCCTTTAGTACACCAGCTTGCTGAGCGGGTATTCAATGATGCCTTCCGCACCGAGAGATTTCAGCTGCGGAATAATATCGCGAACGACGGCTTCGTCAATGACCGTTTCCACGGCGACCCAACCTTCTTCCGTCAGAGGGGAGACGGTGGGGCGGCGAAGGGACGGGAGGCACTCGGTCAATTGAGTCAGGGAGGCGCTGGGCAGGTTCATTTTGAGACCGACCTTGTTGCGGGCTTCCAGAGCACCCTTGAGAAGCATGACCATATTTTCCAGTTTCTCGCGCTTTTCGGGATCCTGCATGGTTTCCTTGTTGGCGATGAACTGGGGGTAGGAGTGCATCAAGGTGTCGACGATGCGAAGCTTGTTGGCCTTGAGGGAACTGCCGGTCTCCGTGATATCCACGATGGCGTCCACAAGTTCGGGGACTTTGACTTCGGTGGCTCCCCAGGAGAATTCGACGTGAGCCTTGATTCCTTTTTCTTCCAGCCAGCGTTCCGTGATGCCGACTCCTTCCGTCGCGATGCGCTTACCCTGGAGGTCTTCTGCGCAACGGATCGGGGAATCTTCAGGGACGACGAGCACCCAGCGCGTAGGCTTGGAGGTGGCTTTGGAATATTGGAGGTCAGTCAAGACTTCGATATCGGCCTTGTTTTCATAGATCCAGTCTTTTCCGGTAATACCGCAGTCAATGAATCCGTCATTGACGTAACGGCCGATTTCCTGGGCGCGGATCAGAAAAATGTCAAGGGAGTCATCGTCGGATGTGGGGCGATAACCTCGGCTGGACACGTAGATATTGTATCCGGCTTTGCGGAACAATTCTACCGTGGCATCCTGAAGGCTACCCTTGGGGAGAGCGAATTTGATCTTTTTTGACATGACAGGAAGACAGATGGAACTCCGAAGAGTCCTATCTGTCAAGGGAAGAACGGTTCATGTCCGGATTTATTCCGCCATCCATTTTTCGATTTCGTCCGCATCGAGGGGGACCTGGGCGAGTAAATCGGTATTGGATTCTTCGCCGATGAGGACATCTGTTTCCAGGCGGATGCCGATGCCTTCCTCCCGGATGTAGATGCCGGGTTCGATGGTGAAGACCATGTTTGCCTGAAGTACGGGCTGAGGGTCTCCAACGTCGTGGACATCAAGGCCCAGCGAGTGGGAAACCCCATGCATGAAATAACGACGGACGGCGGGCGGATCTTCCGGCTTTTCAGCCAGGTCTTCGGGGGTCAGCAGCCCCAGGGTGACCAGTTCGTTGCCGACGAAGACACGGACGAGACGTTCGTATTCTTTTTTATCAATGCCCGGTCGCAAGATCTGCATGGCATACTTCATGGCATTGTGTACGGCATTGTAGACGGCTTTCTGACGAGGGGTGAAACGTCCGTTGACAGGGACGGTTCGGGTCATATCTCCATTGTAGTTGCCGTATTCGGCACCGATGTCGAGAAGGACAAGGTCCCCGTCCCGACAAATCTGGTCGTTGACAATGTAGTGAAGGACGCAGGAGTTGTCCCCGGAAGCGATAATTGGCAGGAAGGAGAATTTGCGGGCGCCGCGGCGAAGGTATTCGTAGGAAAGGATTGCTTCTATTTCCCATTCTCCCATGCCCGGTTTGAGGGCTTTGAGGAGGGATTTGAAGCCTTCTCCCGTGATATCGCATGCCATTTTAATGTATTCGATCTCGACAGGCTTCTTGATGAGGCGCATGTCGCCGAGAATTGGATAGATATTGGCGTATTCGGCTTCAGGGAATTTGGATTTGAGTTCCGAAGCGAGGCGGACATTGCGAGTCTGGACGGGGCTGGTGCAGCGCGGGTGCTGGTTTTCTTCCAGATAGACGGTAGAGGCGGCGGGTACGAGTTGTTCGATCAGCGCGTCATATTCCGTGGTCCAGCGGACATCCCGAATGCCGCTGAGTTCCGAGCCTTGTTCCCGTTTGAGCCGGGCTCCTTCCCAGATGGCAATCTGGTCGTTTGTTTCACGAAGGAAAAGAGTGTCTTGATGGGAACCATTGGCGCCGATAGCCATGACGAGAACCGTTTCTTCCTGGTCGATTCCGCAGAGATAGAACAGGTTGGCATTCTGATGCAAAGCCATGGTCCCATCGGCATTGGTGGGATATACATCGTTGGAGTGGATGATCAACAAGCTCCCTGCCGGAAGTTTGGAGGCGAGTTCATCTCTGTTTTCCTGAAAAAATGCTGCTGGGATGGGCTGGTATTTCATGATGGATATGAGCATGGATTTCTCAGGCGGATTGTCAATCTCGTCCCGAAAAAAATGTGTTCGTATGGCGGTATTTTCTTACCGTATGCCAAAGGAAATCTTGCAAAAGGAATTTTTTACTGTATATCCTATGAGTTGCGGGTGGACCCGCATTTTAACCAATATAGAAAGAGGTAAACGCCATGCAAAAGGTAAACGTCAATATACCCATTACCGTCACTGGGCGCCATGTAGAAGTAACTGATGCTATCCGTGAGTTCGTCGTGAAGAAGATTGAGGGGATACGCATCGATTCGCCGAAGATTTTAGAAGTCAAAGTTGTGCTGGATATTCAGCGCGACAGGCAAATTGCTCAAATTATCCTGTTTTGTTCCAATCATATCACGATTGACGCTTCCACGGAAGGTACGGATATGTATGCCGCCATTGATGAGACAGTCACCAAGGTCATGCGCCGTATGCGTAAGCATAAGACACGCATTATGAAGGGATTCCGTCCTCATCACCAGGAAAGCATCCGCCATCTTCCGGAAGGCATCTACGAAGCCGATGTCTTGGAAGAGACTCCGGAAGAACCCAAGGAAGAACCGGAACCCATGCTTATCCATCGCGAAGGGTACACCCTGCGTACACTCTTCAAGGAAGAGGCTATTATGGATATGGAACTCAACGATAAACCATTCGTGTTGTATCGCAATGCGCGCCGCAACGTGCTTCAGATCGTGTACCGTCGTCCCGACGGCGACTATGCCATTGTCGAGCTGGGTGAAAGCATCCAGGCCTAATTGAAACGAAAATAAAAATTACGGAGGGAGAGGTGTCGGACGGGCACCTCTCCTTTTTTATGAATAACAGTTAAGAACATGTAAAATGCGCTTGATTTCACGCCATGAGGATCTTATTCTTTACACTAGATCCTGCGGTCGACGTCAGGATCTTTAGTATTAACTGATAATAATTAATTCGAATTATGAAAAACATCGCTATCCTTGCTTTCGCCGGTGCGGCCCTCGTGGTTGCTTCCTGCAGCCAGCAGCAGCAGGTTACTCCTCCCGTTAATCCCATTCCTCAGGTGCAAGTCGTCAAGGGCAAGTAAATTCTGATGCGGGCGGGGTCGGAAACGAATGCCCTCCTCGTTCTCATTTTTTACAATTCGACGCGTTCGGTGATGCCGGGCGCGTTTTTTATTTATGTCACTAGTATTGAAAATACACTTGATTTCATATTGGGCGTGTTTATACTCCGCGGCAGTGATCCAGCGCGTGGCGTTGGGTTCCAGTAACATAAACTGATAATCAATTCGAATTATGAAGAACATCGCTATCCTCGCTTTCGCTGGCGCCGCCCTCGTGGTCGCCTCCTGCAGCCAGCAGCAGCAACAGCCTGCTCCTACGCCGGCTCCCGCTCCCGTCGTTGTCCAGAAGGGCAAGTAAATTCTGATTGCAGAAGGGCTGGCTTCTAGCGAGGTTCTTCTGCCTTCTTTATTTATCACTGATATTTTTCACGCGTCCGGTTTTCCGGGCGCGTTTTTTGTTTTCTCACCGGAGGAAAGAGACTGGCGTGACGAAATGCCGCTTAAGAGAATGGTGAGTATTTCGAAGGAAGGAGGACGATGTCCTCTGGTTCAGCGAAATGAAAAAGCCGTTTCCTGCTGGTGGAGGAAACGGCTTTGGAAAATGGGGAATGGTGTGAGCGGGAGGGTCAGACCAAAGTCCAGGTGATGGTACGGAGGGCGGATTGTCCCGGTCTCAGAACGATACTTGGAAAGTGGGGAATGTTGATGGCATTCGGGAATCCCTGCGCTTCCAGAGCAATCCCGTGGCGAGGTTGGGGGAGGTAATCGCCGGTGTAAACCTGCAGACCTGGGGCATCGGTAGCGATAACCATTTTTCTGCCTGAAGCAGGGCATCGGAGGATGGCTGCTACTTGTTCTCCCCCTTCGCTGGGAAGGACGTAATTGTGGTCGTATCCTCCGGCTATTTCCGGGTTGGCGGGGGAATTGCATTCTCCGAGAAGGCCGGGTTTGCGGAGGTCGAATGGCGTATGGACTACCGGCAGAATACGGCCATCAGGGATGCCGGTATCGTCTTTGGGGGTGTAGGCCGTTGCCCGAACTTCCAGGGTGTGGTTGTCAATGGTGCCGTTACCGTTGAGGTTCCAATAGACGTGGTTCGTCAGGTTGACGATGGTTGGGATGTCGGTGGTGTAGGCTTCCAGTTTGAGTTCAAGAGTGGTTTCTTCCAGCCGATAGGTTGCTACGATTTCAAGATTACCGGGGTAGTTTTCTTCTCCGTCGGAGGAGTGGAGAGTCAACACTAGTTTCTTGTCTGTCGCCTCCTGGATATCCCAGATTTTAGAGTCGAATCCTTCCAGCCCTCCGTGCAAATGGTTAGGGACATTGTTGACGGCGAGCTGGTGGGAATTTCCATCAAGAGAGAACTTTCCCTTCTCGATTCGATTGGCGACGCGTCCACAGATAGCGCCGCAGTAACAGGTATCCCGGAGCATGGCATCAAAGGTTTTGGGCCCGCAGGTCATATCAATCCCGTCTTTGCAGACGGAAATGATACGTCCTCCGTAATTGGTAATGCGGACTGACAGCAAATCGGACTTCAATTCATGAATATCCACGCTGCGACCATCGGGAAGTGTGCCAAATGATGCCATGTGATTCGGGAATACCGTGTGCTGTTAATAGAGAGGAACGATGCGGGAACCGGTGGAACCCATCAGAACCTGGACGCGCTGGCCGACTGTAATCGGACGGCGGGAGTCATATTCCTGAACAACGGAGACAGAGCGCTTGCTGCCGTCAAGACGGACGGTGATACGCACGCCGTTCTTTTCGGAAACAGCCTTGTCGATCTGGTTGCCGACCAAACCTCCAAGGATGACTCCGCCGGCGGAAGTAGCGTACTTGGCATTGCCTCCGCCGAGCATGGCTCCGCCGAGGCCGCCTGCAACTGCTCCAATAGCGGTACCGGTGTTGGCATTATTGGCCTGGATGGCGACCTTTTCAATGTTGGTGACAACGCCTTCGACTGCTTCTTGCGTGGCGCCGATCTGGTTTTCCTTGTAGGTATTGGTGGCGCCGTATGGATCCGAGCAGGAAGTCAGGGAAACCGCGAGGGCCATGGCTGATATTGCAATGATGGAATGAGGTTTCATATCTCTTAATATATGGGGTTATTTTGTTGTGGAATCAAGGAGAAGATCTCCTATGACAGGATAGGTGACGAGGTTCTCCCGTTTGGATACATGAATGGAAACGTTGCCGATTGTGATTTTAGTCTAATCTTTTTTCCCATGACGTAGCTTTCCCGTTGACGAACTGGACGAAGCCCGTGTTGACGGGGACGTAGGTGACGTTATTCATGTAGCCAAAGCGGTTATAATAATAAGGGTATGGCCCCCAGTAACCGCCGCCCCAGAGAAAAGGAGAAGGTGTGGCGACCGGTTGGAGGCTGGAGTAAAGCCAGCGGACGGTATTTTTCCCATTGATTTTGCCTTCGCTGACGGAAGTCGGGTGCCCCCATGCCAGAAAAACGGCAGAAGGCGGCATGCCTTCTTCCAGGCGTCCTTGCTGAACCGCGTTTTTGTACTGAGGAGGCAATTCGTTAAAGACGGACGGATTTGCCTGGATGCGAGATTGGGGCGTCGCGGAACAGGCAACAAGAAGGATACTTGCTGTCGCTAGGGCCAAAATAGGAAGGATGCGTGACATTAGTGGTTTCATATCATTCATTTTGACTCTTGCCAAGATGCTTTCGCTGATTAATATGACGTCACACAGATGAAAACATTCAAACATTTTGCCTCCATTTTTATGGCCGCCGCCATGGTTGCCCCTTCTTTTGCCGCAGCCGATTCGGCAGAAACGCCTGTTATTGGTGGTTATCTTCCTGAAAACGGTCTTGTCCAAGGTGCCTTGGTGAGGGTAGAAGTGGATCAGGAACTTCCTGCTTTCTTGCAGAAAATTCAGAATATCAGCAACAGTCGTCCCCAGGAAGAACAGCAGGAACTCGCCAAGCTGGTCAAACCCGGTTATCCTTTGCCTTTCGACGAGCGTTTCGGGCTGAGTAAGGAAGAATACGCCAAGTATATTGAAGTTTGGAACAAAAAGAAGATTGTCGATGTCGCTCCGGTCGTTGTCGGCATTTCGGCTACGCCCGACAAAAACGTATGGAAAATGCTTTCCAGCACGCAAACGACCCCTCTTCCCTTAAGCACTCTGGAATACAATTCCGCCAAGAACATGTGGATTTCTCCGAATGGCGACTTGACCTTCAAGGGCAATGTCGTCCATACGGCGGATTATCAGTTGGGTGCCTGGAAAGGCCAGGAATGGCTTCTTGAGAAAAAGGATTCCATCTCCCAGTTTGCGGAAAACATTATTATCGGCAAGACGGACGACGGCAAGTTTGTGTATATCATCTATAATATTCTCGAATTGACGAACGAAGGCCGTCCGACCTGGAATGACAGTTTCATTATCCGTATTCCCGTCGGAGCAGCCAAGAAAGATCCTCTTCTTGAAAAGGCCAAGCAGAGCGTCGGCAAGTAAGAATTGTTGATTGCCGGATTTTCCGTTTATTCTCCGCTCCGATTTCCCATCCATGCGCATTATTAGCGGAAAAGCCGGCGGTATTACCCTGCAGGTTCCCAAGGGCGAGGTTCGTCCGACTACCGACAGGGTGAGGGAAGCGCTTTTCTCCATTCTGGGGGAACGCGTCGAGGGGGCTTCCGTATTGGATTTGTTTTCCGGTTCCGGGGCTTTTGCCTTGGAAGCGTTGAGTCGCGGGGCTTCGTCATCCGTTATGGTAGATGTATCCCGTGCGTCCTGCGAGGTTATCCGGGCGAATATGAAGAAGGCTGGGCTCTCCGGAGGTTCCGTCCTGTGTGCGGATGCCGTATCCTGTGTGAGGCGAGATGCCGCATCCGGCCTGAAGCAGTATGATATCGTGTTTGCCGATCCTCCCTATTGCAAGGGGCCGGCAGACAGGGATTTCATCGCCGAACTGGCACAAGCCGAGGTCTTTCGCCTTGTGAAGCCGGATGGATTGTTTATTGCTGAAGCCCAGGAGGGCTGGGGCGTGGCGGGACAGGACTCGATGGAATTGAAAGGGTTGAAGTTGCTGGATGCGCGGCGTTACGGCAAGAATGTCATTATGATTTACGAGAGAAGCGGAAAGGGAGAATTGCCATGAATGCGTTGAAGTGGATGATCCGGATTGTTTATGATGTCATCTACCTGTTTTTCCTGGTTTTTGCGTTGCCGGGTTACTTGCTTAAAATGAAGCGCCGCGGCGGATTCGGGACAGGGCTTTTGGAGCGTTTCGGCTGGTATCGCATCCCGGCGGAAGAGGAGCCTACAGGCGGTTTGTTCATTCATGCAGTCAGTGTAGGGGAAGTCATGATTGCCTTGAAATTGATCCGTGCCTGGAAGCAGACGGAAAAAGGCCCTGTCGTTCTTTCTACGACAACATCCACAGGGCATGCTACTGCCCGTGAGGCCGGTCTGGAAGGTGTACGCGTTCTCTATGGCCCCTTGGATATTCCCGGTTTGCCCGGCAGATGTCTGGATCGGTTCCGTCCGGATTTGATCGCTTTGGTGGAGGCCGAGCTTTGGCCTAATTTTTCATATGCGGCCTCTTGTCGCGGGATTCCGATGTGCATGATTAATGCGCGTCTTTCCTTCCGGTCCGAGAAGCGCTATCGGATGGTGCGTCCGCTGACGAGATTGTTCTTTTCCGCTCTTTCTGCGATGGGAGTTCAGGATAAGGAGGATGCCAAGCGTTTCGCCGGGATTGGAGTAAACCCTTCGATTATCCATGTGACGGGCAGTATTAAATTTGACCAGGAGTCGGCGATGCAGCCGAAACTCCGCTCTGAGTTTGAGGAAATCCTGCGCGTGCTTTCGCGTGGTAAATCCGTGGTGCTGGCTGCCAGTACTCATGCCGGAGAGGAAGTTTTGATTGCACGTGCTATCCGCCAGGCCGGAGGATTCCCCCTGATTGTCCCACGCCATGCGGAACGCCGTCAGGAAGTAGCTCTTGCCTTGGAAGAAGACGGCTGGCAGTGCGTGTTGAGATCGGAAAAAGCGATCCCCAAGACTTTGCGAGAAAACGTTTGCTATGTGGCTGATACGACGGGAGAACTTCGAGACTGGACAGCTCTGGCCCAGGTTGCTGTGATCGGCAAGAGTTTTCTGGCTGAAGGCGGACAGAACCCTGCCGAGGCTGTTGCCTGTTCCGTTCCTGTAGTAACGGGACCTCACATGGAGAATTTCTCCGCTTTGATGAATCTTCTGATCGGAGTGGACGGTGTAACTCAGTGTCTCCCTGAACAATTGGCATCGGTTCTGGACAACTTTGTGGGCAATCCTCTCATTGCACATGCCCAGGCTTCGCGAGCCATGGTAGCGTTGAAAGCCCATTCGGGAGCGACTCGCCGCACAATCGCCATGATGCAATCCTTGCTTCCTTCGCGTGACGATGGGAGAGAGACACTTAATGCCCTGAGCGCCGATTAGGATTTTGGCGCCTCTCGAGATCCAGCCTGTCTTCGTAATTGCGGGCTTGAACCTTCTTTTCTCGTTTTTGGGCACGTTCTATATTCATCTGGCGTTTTTTTTGACGCTGAATGAGTTTGCGTATTTCTTCCTCCAAATTGAGGAAGTGGAGGTAGCGCTCTTCGGAAAGTTCTCCCCGGTGCACGGCGTCCCGGATAGCACATCCGGCGTCATTGCCATGGCTGCAATCGGCAAATTTGCAGAGTCCGGCTAATTCGGTGAGGTCGGCAAAGCTTTCCCGGAGGGTGTGTTCATCCGTCCACATTTGGATTTCGCGCATTCCCGGGTTGTCGATGAGAATCCCTCCCTTGGGGAGGATGACGAGTTCGCGAGCCACGGTTGTGTGGCGTCCTTTGCCGGTAGTTTTGTTGACGTCGCCGGTCCAGAGCCATTCTTCTCCGAGGAGACTATTGACAAGAGTGGATTTACCGACGCCCGACGAACCGACAACGGTGAGGGTAACGCCCGGTTTGACGAGTTTGAGGAGTTCCTTGATTCCTTTTCCTGTGAGTGCGCTCACGGGGATGACAGTCGCTTCCGGCGAGAGTTCGCGGAGGCAGGAGATGGCATTGTCGAGGTCGCTTTTATCGTAGCAGTCGATCTTGTTGAGCAGGATTACGGGGGAGGCTCCGCTTTTGCGGATGAGCGTGAGGTAGCGTTCCATGCGCCGCGGGTTAAAGTCCGGGCCGGGATCGGTTACCACGATGACGATGTCGACATTGGTCCCGATGACTTGCTCGGCGCTGCTTTTACCGGGTTCTTTGCGTGAGAATTGAGTGAGGCGAGGCAGAATAGCGCGGATGACGGGTTCGTCGCCCGGCTTGCCGGGGTCGATGGCGACCCAGTCTCCGACCGCAGGCAGTTCAGCATCTGTGGCGGCATCGTGCCAGAGTTTGCCGCTGACGACGGCATCGAGTTCTTCACCTCCGTCCAGAAGGACGGAAAAGTTGATTTTGGTTTCCCTGATCAGGCGACCAGGAAGCCAGCCTTCCTTGGCGATAGCGCGGAAAGCTTGTTCGAAGTGGTCATTCCAACCGATATCGGAGAGCGTCAGGGGCATGCGGGGGAGATGTCAGGGATGGTCTTTCTGTGCGTATGGGGCAGGGCGTATGCGGATGGTGCCCCTTCTCATGTCGATCAGCATATCGAATTGGCGTAACATATCCAGCCCCAAGATACAGGGAATAGCGTTTTCCGTCAGTACGGGTTCTACTCCGGGCAGGGTCAAAGCATTCCCGAAGCAGATATTGAGGGGCGTGCCGCGGCGTCTTGTCTCCGTTCTGGATATCCGGGAGTTGATATCGGCGGTTTCCTGAATTACGAGGGATGTCGGTCCGTTCGGCCAGCAGGAAGCGGGAACGGAAGTGAAAGTGGCTCCGCTGTCGATCAGAAAATCCAATTCCCGGGTTCCCGTGTTTCCGGAAATAGTGATGCCTCCCAAGGAATTTTTGCGGCAAGGGATGGGGAGGAAACCGTCAGGATGGGGTGTGGAGCCGGGAAACCACTGGAGACGGCCCTGTGAGGCGGAAATTACGAAGGGAGCAATGCCAAGGCTGTTCATGCCGAGGATGCCGTCAACGGGAGTGCCCAGTGCGGATCGAAGGGAAGATATGTCCATGACGACGGCAAAGAACGAACGCTGGACGGATTCTCCCAAGCGAAGTGTGCCGACGGCAAAGGCTTCCGGAGATGAGATGACGTTGCTGCCCGGTTGCAGACAGATGGGACTCCGGGGAGAGCCGGGGAAGTTGCGCTGGATGAACTGCGTGTCGAACACGGTATGCGTCGTGCCCGTATCAACGATGAGAGTACAGGGCTTACCGTTGATCCATGCGCTGACTAGCAAAAGGCCGGAGGCGGGATCTTGCCGGAGGACGATGGAGTTTGGCGGCGTGGAAGCAGGGGTAGTCCAAGAGGGAACGGGGGTGTAGGTCATGGGAGCTCCCGTGGCTTGCCGGAAGGCGAGCAGAGCGATTGCTGAGAGCAGGACGGGGAGGATGGCTCCGTATTTACGGATGAGTCCGTTCATGGATGTTGCAGGCGCGGTGGATGATTTCCACGGCAATGGTCTCTTTCGGGGCTTTTTCCAGGAAATGGGAAGCTTCCGGTTCAATGAGTGTGACTTCGTTGCACGAACTATCGAAGCCGATGTCGCGGCGGGAGACATCGTTGGCGACGATCATATCGCACTTTTTTCGTTCCAGTTTACCCCGGGCATAGGTTTCCACATCGTTGGTTTCCGCAGCGAACCCGACGAGAGTTCCCCGGAATCCGAAAACATTGCGCATGGAGCCGAGAATGTCCGGCGTACGTTCCAGTTCCAACACCATGCGGTCGGCCGTTTTTTTGATTTTCTGCGCTGCGACGGAGACGGGACGGTAATCCGCAACGGCGGCACAGAGAATGGCGATGTCGGCCTTGTTGCAGTAATTGGCTACGGCATCGTACATTTCCTGGCAGGATTCCACAGGGAGGAAGTCGACCCCATGCGGAATATCCAGAGATGTGGGGCCCGAGATGAGGATAACCTGGTGGCCGTGGTGGACGGCAGCTTCCGCAAGGCAGTACCCCATTCTGCCGGAGGAACGGTTGCTGATGAAGCGGGCAGGATCGATGGCTTCCCTCGTGGGGCCGGCTGTAATGAGAAATCGCATAGCTGGCTGCATTATGGCACGTTTTTTCCGGAGGGGAAGCCGGGATGTGCGCTTGACTCGTCATGGCGGGGCTGGTTCCAATATCGGGGTGATCTACTGGGATAACAATGCTACGACGCCCATTGCGGATGAAGTCTTTGCCGCAATGGAACCCTACCTGCGGGATTGTTTCATGAATCCCTCTGCCGACTATGTCTCAGCGCGTGCGGTGAGACGTGCCATTGAAGAGGCTCGGGAACATGTGGCACGCCTGGCCGGAGCAAGCGCGGGCGAAATCGTATTTACGTCCGGTGCTACAGAGGCGATCAATACGGTGTTGCGGGGTATGGCCCGGATGGGAACTGCCGGGTCGGCATCCCATATGATGTGCGTGGCAACCGATCATGATGCATCTTTGCATACATTGCGCCAGTTGGGCAGGGAAGGGGTGGTGCTGCCCGCGGAATGTCCGGTGGATCGCCAAGGTGTCGTCGATTGTGATGCATGGGCGCGTTTTGTTCGTGAGGAAGATGTGGCTGGAGTATCTCTGACCTGGGTCAATAATGAAACGGGAGTCGTTCAGGATGTAGCCTCGTTGTGCGCTTGTGCCCATGAAGCCGGGGTGCCCGTGCATGTGGACGGGGTGCAGGCTCTAGGCAAGATCCCGGTGGATTTGCATGGGGTCGGGGTCGATTATGCTTCGTTTTCCGCACATAAGATGCATGGCCCCAAGGGGGTCGGCGCCTTGTATGTAAAGTCTGGGTGTCGTATGCCGGTGTTGTTGTTCGGTGGCGGACAGGAAGATGGTCGGAGATCCGGAACGGAAAATGTGGCCGGCATTGTCGGCTTTGGGGCGGCAGCCGAGCTGGCGGCCCGTCAGTTGGATGAGGCTGCCTGTCGCATGAGGCGTCTCAGAGATGCGTTTGAAGGCAGATTACAGGCTGCCCTCGACGGGGTGGAGATTCAGTCTGCCGGGAGTGAACGTGTCTCGAATACCTCCAATATCTCTTTTGCGGGTTGTACGGCCCAGGCTCTGATGTTGTTGCTGGAACCGCTTGGCATGCTTTGTTCTGCCGGTTCGGCTTGCAGTACGGCCAATCCTCATGCATCGCATGTGTTGACGGCTATGGGACTTTCCGATGTGGAGGCGAGGAGTTGTCTTCGTTTTTCCATTTCATCCATGACGACGGAAGATGAAATGGAACATGCGTCCGGTCTTGTGATTGAAGCCGTGAGGAAAGTGCGTAGCGTCCAGTCCTCGAAAACGGGGCCGGTCATGGTATTTCGTCCGTAAAATAAGGGAAAAGGTCAGTTTGCCTGGTGCAGGGTGACGAGGCGATCTTCCGGACCTTTGTGTTCAATCAACAACCATTCCGTCGTGTGCGGCAAGGCATCCGGGAACATGTCCGCCCATTCCACGATGAGGATATCGCCCCGGGAAAGGTAATCCTCCCAGTCGATTTGACTGAGTTCTTCCTCGTGTTTTAGTCTGTAAAAATCGAAATGGCTGGCCGGATGACGTCCGTCCCGGTGCTCGTGGACGAGAGAAAACGTTGGACTTACCGCTCCGTGGGAAGAGCCGAGCCCTTTCATGATTCCTTGGGTCAGATGCGTCTTGCCGGCACCCAGATTACCTACTAATGCCAGGATTTCTCCTCCCTCCAGCAGGGCGCCGATCTGTTCGCCCAGTGCGGTCATTTCCTCGGGGGAATGAACCGATACCGGGCCTTCATTAAAAATTTTATACCATTTTTTCATAATCGTGTGAAATTTTGCTTGCGTTTTAATCGATAGCGTGATGAACTCCGTCACCCGCAGTTTTTGTGGATTCATCAACTTAAGAAGTGACAGCAATGGCATACGCAGTTTTCAAAACCGGTGGCAAGCAATATCGCGTGCAAAAGGGAGATTTTATCGTTGTGGAACGCATCAGCGAGCTTGAAGAAGGCTCTGATACCGTGTTCGACCAAGTACTGATGGTGGAAAATGAAGGTTCCGTCAAAGTGGGTGCTCCCATTGTGGCTGGCGCTTCCGTTTCCGCTAAAGTCGTCAGCCAGTGCCGTGGCAAGCATGGCGTGGCTTTCAAGTTCAAGCGCCGCAAGGGCTTCCACAAGAAGAAAGGTTTCCGTCGCGCCCTGACGAAGCTCGAAATCACCGACATCAAGGCTTAATCCTCTACCCAATCATTTCAAGTTATGGCACATAAGAAAGGTCAAGGTTCTGTAAGGAACGGTCGTGACTCCCGCAGCAAGCGCCTCGGCGTGAAGAAGTTCGGTGGTCAGGCCGTTATCGCCGGCAACATCATTATCCGTCAGCGTGGTACCAAGTGGCATCCCGGCCGCGGTGTTGGCATGGGGCGTGACTACACGATTTTCTCCCTTGTGGATGGTCGTGTGTTTTTTGACCGCGATGGTCGCCGCGTCAATGTGGCTCCGGAAGAATCCGCCAACTAAGTTGGTATCTATTCCAATTTCCGAAAGGCGGTCATCAGTGATGGCCGCCTTTTTTAGTTTCGAATTTTGAGAATTGTTCTTGATTCTGTGAGGCTGATTGTGAATTAATGTCGTACCACAACCTTTTGTGAACAGATGATTAATCCTAAAAAACATCCGACACCCTCTCCCAAGTCTCATTCGACTCTGCCGACAGTCGCCGGATTGCGTCTGACTCGCCAGCGTCAAGAGGTTTATCATGTGTTGATGGAGAAACGGGATCATCCGACGGCCGGAGAAGTGTTTGCCCGCGTTCGGGAACGGATGCCCTCCATTTCCCTGGCGACTGTTTATAATTGTTTGGATGCTTTGGTTGCTCACAGGCTGGTCAATCAAGTCAACTTTGAACGGGAGCCTTCACGTTTTTGTCCCAATCTTGTCGATCATGGTCATTTTCAGGATACCCAGACCGGGAAAATCTACGACGTGACCTTGAAGCTTGGGGCTAAGCTGGAGCAAATTCTGAATATGCCCGAAGGCGTTTGTATTGACGAGGTGGATATCACCATTAAAGGCGTCATTCTCAACCGTCCCAAATCCTGATTGTTTTCATAGGAAAAATGAGTCTGATTATTAATGACCTTCATGCCAGCGTGCAGGGGGTTGAAATTTTGAAGGGGATCAACCTGGAAATTCCCAAAGGTGAAGTCCATGCAATCATGGGGCCTAATGGTTCCGGGAAGAGTACTTTGTCCAAAGTTATTTGCGGTCATAAGGATTACGAAGTCACTCGTGGAGAGATCCTGTTGGACGGTCAGAACGTCCTCGACATGAGCGTGGACGAACGTAGCCGCGCCGGTATTTTCCTGGCTTTCCAATACCCGATGGAAGTACCGGGGGTTTCCAACGCCAATTTTCTCCGGGCGGCTCTGCAGGCTCGCATGCCAGAAGGAGAAGAACTGGGAGCAGTCGATTTCTATAAAATTTTATATGCGAAAATGGCGGCTCTCGGGATGGATCGAAAATTTACGTCGCGTGCTGTCAATGAAGGTTTTTCCGGAGGAGAGAAGAAGCGGAATGAAGTGTTGCAGATGATGCTTCTGGAACCATTGTATGCTATTTTGGATGAAACGGACTCTGGTCTTGATATTGATGCCTTGCGTATCGTTTCCGAAGGAGTCAACTCTATGCGTTCTCCCTTCCGCAGCTTCATGGTGATTACTCACTACAAACGCCTGCTGGAGTACATCAAACCGGACGTTGTTCATGTTCTGGCCTACGGTCGTATTGTCCGCACGGGCGGTTACGAACTGGTCGATGAACTTGAGGCCAAGGGCTACGAATTCCTCAAGGAACAAGGCCTGGGTAACTGAGGAAGCGTAAGAGAGGGGGGCCATACGAAATGAGCGATTCAACATCATCATCCGTTTCTGACAACGGAATTCTGCAGGACATCGACAGGAACAAGGGAGATTTCCACTTCCCGGAAAGCCACAAATTCGATGCTGGTTTCGGCCTGACGCGCGATGTGGTCAATTACATTTCCGATGTCAAAGGGGAACCGGACTGGATCCGCGAGTTCCGGCTGAAGGCGTTGGAGGTCTTTGAAAGCAAACCCCTGCCGACGCACTGGGCCACCCACCAGCTTGAGGAACTCGATTTCGACAAGATACGCTATTATCTTTCCCACGGCTCGGAATCCAAGCGAAGCTGGGATGAAGTGCCCGACGATGTGAAGCGGACTTTCGAGCGCCTCGGCGTCCCGGAACAGGAGCGTAAATTTTTGGCTGGTGTCGATGCCCAGTACGATTCCGAGTCCGCCTATTCCAGCATGCGCGAGGAATTGCGCGAGCAGGGTGTCATTTTCGTGAATCCGACGGAGGGTTTGACGGAGTATGAACACATCTTCCGTCCCTGGTTTGGCAAGGTGATTCCGACGGGGGACAGCAAATACTCCGCCCTCAACAGCGCGGCTTTCTCTGGCGGCTCCTTCATTTACATCCCCAAGGGTGTGAAGCTGAAACACCCCTTACAGGCCTACTTCCGCATTAATTCTCGCGATTTCGGTCAGTTCGAACGTACGCTGATCATCGCCGACGAAGGTGCCGAGCTGATGTATATGGAGGGCTGTACGGCGCCTCAGTTCGATACCTCTACCCTGCACTCGGGTGTCGTCGAACTCGTCGCCATGCCTCACGCCAAAATCCAGTACGTGACCGTCCAAAACTGGGCATCCAACATTTTCAACCTCGTCACCCAGCGCGGCATTGCCCATGAAGGGGCTGAAATCCGCTGGATTGACTGCAATATTGGGTCTGGCCTGACGATGAAGTACCCCTGCGTCATCCTCAAGGGGCGCAAGGCCAGAGGGGAAGTGATCTCCATTTCCCTCGCTAACACCGGGCAGCATCAGGATACCGGAGCGAAGATGATCCACGTCGCGGATGAAACGACATCCAACATCGTTGCCAAATCCATCAGCATCGGCGAAGGGCGTGCCAGCTACCGTGGCCTTGTCAGCGTTGCCAAGGGGTTGAAGGGATGCCGGAACAGTACGGAGTGCGATGCTCTCCTGCTCCATGCCAACAGTCGTACGGATACCTATCCGGCCATTACCGTTCATGGGGACAGCCATGCTGTCCAGCATGAGGCCTCCGTGTCCCAGGTGTCGGAGGAGATGCTCTTTTACATGGAACAGCGCGGTATTCCGCGTGCGGCCGCCATGTCGCTGGCCGTTAATGGATTCATTAATGATCTGGTGCAGGAATTTCCCATGGAATATTCCGTGGAGCTTCGTCGCCTGATCGATATGGAAATGGAAGACAGCATTGGATAAGGAAGCAAAATGACCGATCCCGCAACAACACAGACCGCTATCCGTCCTCAATGGTTTTCAGAACAGGTCCTGGCTGCCCAGGCTGCCTATGAAGCCTTGCCTGTTCCCATCCGCCTTGATGAACAGTGGCGCTTTGGTGCTCGCAAGGGAGCCGATTTTTCCGCTTTTGTCCCGGCCGTGCCGAGGGAGAACTACGGGAGTTCTGGCCGGTTGCTGGAAGATGCTGTTACCGTGGAAATTCTCAATGGCATCTGGTCAGGGGTTGAAGGTGTACTTCCCGACGGCTTGGAGATTCTTTCCCTGGAGCGCTGGATTGCCTCTGATGAAGCCGAAGCCCGTGACTGGCTGGGCAGGGAAGTTGCGGCTCTTGGCTCTGCTCCCTGCGTTGCCTGGAATCGTGCGATGATGACGGAGGCCGTCGTGGTGAAGGTGCGTCCCGGCGTATGCGTCGAAACGCCCGTGGAAATCATCTGGCGCGTTGAGGGCGAATCCGCCGCTATCTTCCCGTATACTCTCGTCCTGGCCGGGGAAGCTTCCTCGATCAATCTTTTGGAGCGCCATGTCGGTTCCGGCTATGTCCCTCAGCTTGCCGTCGGCGTGCAACGCATCGAAACTGCGCCGTCATCCTTCGTTCGCTATGCCTTGCTGCAACAGATGACAACGCTGGGTTCGGCTTTGGAAGTGGGACAGGCCGATTTGCGAGACAATGCACGTGTGGAACATCTTTCTGCTCATTCCGGCGCTCTCTGGACGCGCCAGGAACTTACCAGTCGCATGTTAGGCAGCGATGCCTGGGCGGAACTCATGTCTGTGGCTTCCCTGGACGGCCATTGCGTGTTGGATCAGCGTACCCACCAAGCTCATCTGACTCCCGGTTCCGGTAGTAATTTGATGTACAAGACCGTTCTCCGGGGGGCTTCCCGTAATGTTTTTGCCGGCATGATTCGCGTCGAAGAGGGAGCCCATGGTACGGATGCCTACCAAAGCAACCGCAATCTTTTGCTGAGTGATGCGGCGGAATCCGATTCTCTGCCGGGGCTTGAGATTCTTGCTGACGGCGTCCGTTGTTCCCATGGTACGGCTACTTCCTCCATAGACCCGGAAGAAGTATTTTACCTCCTTTCCCGCGGTATTCCCCAAGCCGAGGCTGAACGGATGATTGCCGCTGGTTTTCTGCATCAGGCCAGTATGAAATTCGGATATTCTCCCATTGTGGAAGCCGTGATGAAGTCGATTGAGCGATAGTATGGTTGTTAAGGTGGCTATGAAAGATTGAGCCTATGGTTATTTCCAGGCATGAAAAGAGGCACCCGGCGAGGGTGCCTCTTTTCGGTTGGGAATGATCAATCGATCGGGAGAAGACAGGTCAGTCTTCGATGATGGTGATCTCGTCGTCTTCCTCTTCGAGTTCTTCGTCGGAAAGTTTACGGAAGGTATCTTGATCGGCAGTAGCACCCCAGTTCATTTCTGCATTGTCGTCGGATTCGCCGATATGGATGAGGCAATGGTAAACGGCTTCTTCGTCTTCACCAATGCGGGCTGCGATGGCAGCGGCGGTTTCCGGTGTTTCCGAGAGGGATTGGCGCACCTTGGTGAGAAGGTTGAGGAAGGTTGTGGCGGCTTTCTTGCCTGCTTCGACGCCGGGCTGATGGTAGGCGTTGATGTTGACGAGAGAGGCGTAGAAAGAGACGGCTCGTTCGAAGAGGGCAATGAGCATGCCGATCGTCAGCGGAGAGACGGTGGGAATGGAGATCGTGATGGAAGCGCGTCCGGATTCTGCAAGGGCCTGGCGGGAACCGCGCAGGAAGCCCTGGAGATAGTCTCCGGCAGTGACTCCGGGATCGACTTCCACGAAATCAGTCATGGCTTGGCGCACTTCGATGAAGGTGACGAAGAAGTTGGCGATGCCGTCGCGGAGTTGCTGGACGTAGGCGTGCTGGTCGGTGGAGCCCTTGTTGCCGTATACGGTCAGTCCCTGATGGACGACATTGCCGTCGAGGTCTTCCTTCTTGCCGATGGACTCCATGATGAGCTGCTGGAGGTATTTGGAAAAAAGGACGAGGGAATCCTTGTAGGGAAGGACGACCATATCTTTTTCTCCTTTGCCGTTGGTAGCTTTGTACCAGGCGAGGGCAAGCTTCATGGCGGCGTTGTCTGCAACATTGTGGATGCGTGTGCGGCTGTCCATGAGCGCGGCTCCTTCGAGCAGTTCTTCGACATCGATACCCTGAAGGGCGGCGGGAACGAGTCCGACAACGGAAGTGACGGAAGTACGGCCTCCGACCCAGTCTTCCATCGGAAAACGCCGGAGCCAGCCTTCGGCTTTGGCTGTCTTGTCGAGCTTGGAACCGGTGCCGGTGACGGCGACGGCCTGTTGTGCGAAGTCGAGTTCGCAAATGCGGAAGAAGTCCTGGGTCACAAGCATGCCGTTGCGTGTTTCAGGTGTGCCGCCGGATTTGGAGATGACGACGACGAGGGTTTCTTCCAACGGAAGTCTTTCCAAGACGGCGTACATACCGTCGGGATCAGTGTTGTCGAGGAAGTACATATCCAGTCCAACTCCGGGGAGGGCGTCGGCGATCAGTTCCGGCCCGAGAGCGGAACCACCGATACCGATGACGAGGGCGGTTGTGTAGAAACCTCCCTGCGGGGGACGGATGGTACCGTCGAGGATGTCGTGGGCGAATTCGAGGACGTCGGTGTACACATCGTCGATCTGAGTTTTGATCTCGGGGGTGGGAGCGAGGTCGGAGTTTCGCAACCAGTAGTGACCGACCATGCGGTTTTCGTCCGGATTGGCGATCTTGCCGGCTTCGAGGTCATCGATGGCATTGAAAGCACGGGTGATTTTGTCACCCATGGAAGAGAGGAAATCTGGCGTCAGAGGCAGCTTGGAGAAGTCGAGAGAGATTCCAAGGTCATTGTAACGCACGAGTTGGTCGGAATAAGTGCTCATGAGTGAAATCAGGATAAAATGAAAGCGAATGTCTGCAAGCACGAAGGGCGTGTGCAGAGGTGAATGTCACAGGGGGCTATTTGATGGTTTTGAGGGCTGCAGCAGCTTGTCCATCCCCTTTTGCAGCAGCAGCCGAGAGCCATCGGGTCGCTTTCTTGGGGTCTTTGGTGAGGCCGTATCCGTTTTTGTACATGATGCCGATGTTGAATTGCTCGGCTACGCTCCCTTCAGCGGCAGCACGTTGGCAAGTGGAGAGCAGGGCTTTGGCATCTTCCGGGAAAACTTCCAGTTCCTTCATGGCAGCATCGAAATTTTTGTCAATCAGGACCGCAGCGAGAGCAAATCCTTTTTCGGCAGCCTGGCGGTAGTATTGTTGGGATTTTTCCTTGTCGGCGGGGATGCCTTTGCCTCCGGCATAGATTTGGCCGAGAGCCCATAAGGCACGGGATGAGCCGAATTGGGCGGCTTCCTCGAAGAGCGGAATGGCTGCTTTGCCGTTTTTTGCGGCGAGGGCAGCCATGCCCTTGGCGTTCAGGGCATCGGCTTTGATAAGATCGAAGAATTCGGGGACGGCGTCCCAGGCTTTGATGGCTTTCGGGTTATTCTGGGGGGGACGGATTTTACCGGAGACGAAGGTCGTTACGACGTAACACTTGTTTTCGGTATCTCGCATGATGCCGGTCATGATGGATTCCTTGGTACCGATGTGCCAGGTGTGGAGAAAGAGGACGCGATTGGGTTTCATGCGCTCCGGAGAGGGCCAGTCGGGGCAGTTGAGCGGTAGCCCGTATCGGTCGGAAACAGACATGAAAAGGTTTTTGTACCGGGCTTTGAAGCGGCTGTTGTACAGGCTGGGTTCGAAACCCGTTTTTGAGTAGAAGGAAACGGCATTGAGGAGATCGTCGCTGCCGAAGCGGAAAGAGAGTTCGCATAGGTCTCCGTAGAACGTTTTTCTTGTGACGAATCGATCGTTTTCCGAGGAAGAGCCCATGACGGTCATTTCTCCGGGTGGTTCGAAGGCGGGATCCGAGCGGAGAGTGGCATCAAGGGTGTTGCGATCCATACCTAGTGAGAGCGGTCCCCATATTTTTCCGAAAGCATTGGAACAGCAAAGGATTGTGGCGACGAGAAGGCCGGTTGATAGGCTCCGGGTGATGCGAAGGTGATGTTTCATGATGGCGAAGGAGGATCGGAATGGTGTTAGAATTGGACGAAGAGGCATTTGAGGTAGTCTTCTCCGGGAAAATCGAAGGGCATGGGGTCATGCCTCAAGTCGGCACCGGGAGCGGCGGAGGCTACCATAATCCGGAAGTCCCGGTGGCTGAGTTTGCGGCAATTGGTGGAGCAGAGGAGCCATCCGCCGGGTTCCAGACAGGCTATGGCTTTGGAAACGAGGTCTCCGTAGTGGCACTCGACACGGAAGACTTTTCCGTTTTTGTCGCGGGAAAAAGTAGGAGGGTCCAGGATGATGCCGTGGAAAGTACGCTGCTGTTTGGCGAAACGGTCAAGCCAGTGGAGCGCGTCTCCCTTGCAGAAATAATGTTCGTCGGGTTCTAGAGCATTAAGGAGAAAGTTTTGCCGGGCCCAGTCGAGACAGGGTTGGGCGAGATCCAGCGTCGTCGTGATGGCTCCGCCAAGGGCGGCATACACGGAAAATGCTCCCGTGTAGGCGAATGTGTTGAGGATGCGCATACCGGGACGGCATGCCTGGCGGACACGTCGCCGGTTGTCTCGTTGATCGAGGAAGATACCCTGGGAATAGCCGGCTCCCATGTCGATGAGGAATCGGACGCCCTGTTCGACGATGTGGAATTGGAGAGGAGTGGAATCTCCGGCGTGGGCGATGGGAACGGGCGGTTGTTTATCGTCCTGGTCTAGGCGTTTGTGATAAACCGGCCCTGCTTCGGAAACAATCTGCTGGAGAAGCTGGTGCGGAATGTCGCGGTCACGAGTGGAGATGAGAGTCCTGTCCCCGAACCGATCAATGAACAGGTTCGGGTAACCGTCTGCTTCTCCGTCTATGACGCGAAAAGAATCGGTATTCTCCGGAAGTCCGGCGATGCGGCTGGCAAGTATGTCTTGGTAGGTGCGTGGCACGTTTATGGACAATAAACGAGAAAAGAATTCGCGCAAGGGCTTTTTCGCGGATTACAAGGTGAGTGAATGTCAGCAGGTAATGGTAAAATTTGCCATTGTGGAATTCGATGTTACACTCCTGTTGGAATACCGTGAAGTTGAATTTGGAGCCATATCGCCTCCCCAGGCAGAAGCTGAAACCCCATAAACCGGCAAAATCCGCACTGGTTTACGCGGCTCTGGTCGCTTTAGGCGTACCGGTAGCTCTCGGGTGCGTGTTGGCGTTGTACCGGTACCATGAATCGGGACTTCTGGGGATGCATGGGCCGTTTTCCGTCAGTATGGCAGACCCGGATCCCGTTTCGCAGGAAGAGAACATTGCCCAAAAGACAGTGATTTCACGGGTCTTGCCGGCATTGCCTCCGATTATCAGGACGGAGGCGCCCAGACAAGTGCTGAATTTGTCGCCTGACATGCCCGATCTGGCCTGGACTGCCGGAGAGCTGGCGGCTTCCCATGATGTGTTCGACGATGCGGATACGGGAACGCTGATGAGTAATCCTCAGGTGGTGAAACGGAGCAATCTCCGTCCCCGTGTCCGTCCGAAAACGGTTTTGGGCGGAGCTCCGGGAAATCCAGAAGCTTCTACATCCGCGCCGCAGGCTCTGGAAGCCTCGTTGCCTCCCTATCCGGCTTCGGCCCGTAGTGCGGGGCAAGTGGGTGTTGTCAAGGTGTTGATTTCCGTGGATGAATGCGGTTCCGTATCGGGGGTTTCCCTTTCGGAGTCCAGCGGATATGCTTCGTTGGATCGTGCTGCTCTGGAATGGGTGAGAAACAACTGGTCGTTTCGTCCCGCAGTCCGTGGCGGTATTCCCATTGCTTCACAAATTATAGCTCCCATCAGATTTAAACTGGATTGATACGCGCATGATGAATGAACGAAACATCGGCCCTTTATACGTCATTGGCCATAAGAACCCCGATACGGACTCCATCTGTTCTGCAATTGGGAATGCTTCCTTTTTGCGACGCCATGGTTATCCCGATGCCGTTGCCGCCCGATGCGGGGAAGTGACCCAGCGTACGGCCTGGGTATTGGAGCAGGCACAACTTCCCCAGCCCGTTTTGATTCGGGATGCAACGCCGACGGCAGAATCCATTTGCCACAGAAACATTATTTCCGTCCTGCCCGGCGATACGTTCCTGACGACTTACAAGAGGATGACGGAGAACAACCTGAGTTCCATCCCCGTTATTGATGAACAGGGTAAACTGCACGGGTTGATCCGGTATCTGGATCTGTTGAATCTACTGCTCCCCAAACAGTTGAGTGATGACAGCGTGCGCTCCGTCGTTGCCAGCCTGGACAACATCGCCAAGACGATCAATGCCCGCTGCCTGACCGGCGAAACACTGAGTACGGAAGATGAGGAACTCTTCCTTCTGGTCGGTGCATCCAGTGAACCCAGCGTGCGTTCCCGACTTGCCAACTACAAGAGGAAGGGGCTGATTCACAAGTTGTGCGTGATTTGCGGCGACCGTCCGAACGTGCAGCTTTTTGCTGTGGAGAACGGAGTGAGAGCACTCGTTATTACGGCGGATGCCCACCCAACGGCCGATATTCGGGAGGAAGCCCAGGATTCCGGTACATGCATTCTCAGCACGCCGTGGGATACGGCGAGTGTCGGCCAGTTGATTCGCTGTTCGCGGCGTGTCCACGATGTCGTGCACCGTGACTTTGTAACGTTCACCTCCGGCCTTCCCCTGTCTCAAATGCGCCAGCTAGCCGTGCAGAGCCGCCAGCCTTTGTTTCCTGTGCTTGATAAGATCAGCAACAAGGTGGTCGGAGTTGTTTCCAAGACGGATTTGGTTGATCCTCCTCGTATGCGTTTGGCTTTGGTGGATCACAACGAATTCAGCCAGGCGGTAGATGGAGTAGAAGAGGCGGAAATCGTCGAAGTGATGGATCATCACCGCCTCGGTTCCCAGGTATCGACACGCGATCCCATCAGGTTCCTGAATGAGCCTGTCGGTTCGACATCGACGCTGGTGGCTCGCCGGTTTTTCCATCGGGACGAGGAGCCGGAGCCGAATGTCGCCTTGTGCCTGTGTGCGGGGATTTTGTCGGATACGATCAATCTGACGTCTCCGACGACGACGAGCGTCGATCGTCTGATGATGGAATGGCTAATGCCGATTTCCGGGATTGATCCGCAGAAATTTACGGAGGAATTCTTCTCGACCGGTTCCTTGTTGAGATCAAAGGATTCCTCGGCGGTCGACATCATCCAGGCGGACCGCAAGGAATTCGTAGAATTCGGGTTCCGCATCAGTATTTCCCAGGTAGAGGAAGTTGGAGTATACGGATTTGATGCCGTACGACATCAACTTCAAAAAGCTTTGGAGGAATTGCAGGTAAAAGAAAAGTACAGGCTTGCCTGCCTTCTGGTGACGGACATCAGTACGCACGATTCCCTTTTGCTGGCAGTAGGAGATCCCGATGTGTTGGATAAGCTGGAATTCAAACGTTTAGACGACAATCTCTTTTCTGCCAAAGGCGTGGTGAGCCGCAAAAAACAACTCTTTCCGGCTATTTCCCAGGCTCTGAAAGGGGTGGAATGAGGATCTAAAATATCCAGGGCTTTCCGTAGAGGATCAGAACCAGGGCGGGAATAATCATTAAAGTTCCGCGAGCGAGTTCCTTCAGACCAGAGGAAAGCCGGGGTGGCAAGGAGAGAGTCAGGATGAGGCTGAAGTAGATACCTGTGTACCAGACTGGCGCACTGATCATGAAATCATTGGCGTAGCCGCTCATTTTCTCGAAGTAGGCAGGAGTTGCTGTGGCAAAAGCAAGGACGATGCCTGCGTAGATGGATTCTCCCAAAATAGATGGACGGAAATCCCGTTTGGCGATTGAGAAGAGGTATCGTGCCAGGAGCGCCAGACCAAAAAGGCCGGAAGGAAAAAGAAATGGGAATATGCCGACACCTAGCCGAAACAGGAGCAGGAAGCCGGAGGTGCCGAATGCGAGGATGCTTCCGACCGGGAACAGTTTGCACAGGAGACGATATGCCCTGGGGGTGAGTTCCGCATCGACGGCAAGTGTTGATGTTGCCGGATTCAGTTTGTTGCGCAACAGGGCAGCCCCCCATGAAACGGCAAAATGAAACCGTATTCATCGCCGGTGATCAGAAATACATCGTAAATCGTCTTGAATGCGGCGCTCCAGGCAACGGCTATAATCGGGATGATCAATCCTGAAAGAGCGAGCCTTGCTGAAAAACGGGTGAGGGTTGCCGATTGAAGGAACATAGATAGTATGCCCTCTATCGTCCGGACGATCGGGGCTGCATGCAAGGAGGTGCACTGTCATGGTTTTTTGTAAAGTCGGTATGTAGTGCGAGCTGTTCGTATTATCCAATCTGCGAATTGATGAATGCACCCTTGACAATGAACGAAAAATCACCATATTTCCATCTCCACCTCATTGCGTTGGAAACGCAATACATATCCTATTCATCATGAAAGCAGATATTCATCCCAAATATAATCCGGTCGTTTTTGTTGACATCTCTACCGGCCGCCGTTTTATCACCCGTTCCACTGCCCGTTCCTCCAAGACGGAAGTGATTGATGGTGTGGAACACTTCGTGATCACCTGCGGTATTACCTCCGATTCCCACCCTTTCTTCACGGGTAAGAACCAGTTTGTCGATACCGAAGGCCGCATCGACAAGTTCCAGAAGCGTTTCGGCGCTTCGATCCGTCGCCAGGGCGGCAAGCCCAAGCTCGGCAAATAATCGGATTCCGATTCATTTTTTCCAAAGCCATCTTCCTTGATAATCAAGGGAGATGGCTTTGTTGTTTACCAGCGTAGTGGGCGAGAGAGCCATAGGCACACGGCATGGGAATTATGCCCCGGCTCCTCCGACTGTTGGCATGAAAATCCCCGGAGGGCATAAGAACGCTTCCGGGGATGCTGTCAAGGAGGGAATGTCCCAGAGAGGAGTATTTTATTCCGAGATGGCCGTGTTGTGTTTGGCGATGGTACTCTTGACCGATTTAAGGAGATTGGAACAAGCATCTTCCAAGAGTTCAACAACATGATCGAAGCCTGACTGTCCGCCGTAATAGGGGTCGGGGACTTCGGTGTCGCGGAATTTATTACTGACAAATTTACACATGGGAATGATTTTATCCCGGAAGCGCTTCAATTTGTCCATGGCCCGGACATCGGTAAAATTGTCTCCGTCCATGGTTAGGATGAGGTCGAATTGTTCCAGATCTTCAGGTTTGATCTTGCGTGCGCGGTGGGGAAAAATGCTGTAACCGTGGTTCGCGAGGGTTTTGAGCATGCGCGAGTCGGGAGGGGAGCCTTCGTGGTAACCGATAGTTCCTGCGGAATCGGTATGAATCTGTTCGTTCATCTGGTTTTTATCCACCATGTTGCGGAAAATGATTTCCGCTGCGGGGGAACGGCAGATATTTCCCATGCAAACGAAGAGTACATTGATGATAGGGCTTTGATTCAGGAAATGTTTCATAACTGAAAACTCTTGAATAGGTTAAAAAAGTAAGGAGATAATCGTAGGTTTTCAAGTGTCAATTTTGTCCGCATCGCTTCTTGCTTGGATTTTGTGATGAATTGCCTTATGAATTGTCCGGTTATGATCTGGTTTCTTCATGGCAATATGGGGCTTCCGGGCGACTGGGGACCAGTCTCCAAGGCGTTGCAAGGCATGGGGGTGGCCTCGCGTTCTTTGAATTTGTGGAAGTTGCTGGCGTGTTGTCCCAAAACTTTGACAGAGGCGGGAGATCTCATAGCCGCGGAGATTTCGTCTCAGGATCACAGACCAGTTTTATGCGGATATTCTCTGGGAGGGCGTTTGGGGTTACATGCCGTGTGCCGGCATCCGGAGTTGTGGGCGGGTGCAGTGTTTGTCAGTACCCATCCCGGGCTCCAGAGCGACGATGAGCGTTCCATCCGTCGTGCCTCCGATGCGGAATGGGCTGTCAAATGCCTGGAGATACCCTGGAATGATGTGATGACCTCCTGGCATGAGCAGGGAGTTTTGCGGGGAAATAAGAGGGAGGAGCAACCGGCTCTTTCGTCATGGAAGAGGAGTATTGCCCGGGGATTTGTAGATTGGTCATTAGGGATGCAGGAAGATTTCCGGCAGAATCTCCGGCAATTGGAAATCCCCTGGTTGTGGGTGTGCGGGGAGAAGGATCCCAAGTTTTCCAGGCTGGGGAGAGAGGTTGCCGGAGACGGGCTTGTTCTCGTGCCCGGTTCAGGGCATCGGGTGCCTGCCGAACAACCGATTTTGCTTGCGGATATCCTGTGTGAGTTTTACAAGAAACTAGGCGATGAATGACAATATTCCCAATGGCGAGGATCTGAGAAAGCTGGTGGAAGAAATTGCAGCCATGCATATGCCTTTCGGGATGTATGGTCCGGCGAAATACCCGCCGAAGGGGTGTCCGCTGATGGATGTCCCCATCGAATACCTGACGTGGTTCAAGGCCAAGGGGTTTCCCAAAGGGAAACTGGGGTTGTTGATGGAACAATGCTGGTTTCTGCGTGCCAATGGCTTGGACGATTTGTTTAATCCGTTCAGACAAGTCCGGGGCGGGCGGACCAGCCACCACAAGCGCTACGGGAAAACGTATCGTTTCGACGAAGGAGAATCATAAAAAAAACCGGTCCGCCTTTCAGCGAACCGGTTGGGGATGAAAAACGGGGATCTCCGTTTGGCGGATTAGATCTTGCCGCAGAGGGTTTTACCTGTGGAGAGCAGGTCTTCGCAAGCACTCTTGAGGCGATCGCAAATGCCCATTTCTCCCTTCTTGAGGTAGGAACGGGGATCGTAATCTTTCTTGTTGCCGACTTCGCCATCGATCTTGAGCATGCCTTCGATCTTTTCGCACATGTGGAAGACGATAGGCTTGGAGAAGGCGTATTGGGTGTCGGTGTCGATGTTCATCTTGACCACGCCGTAGGAAATGGCTTCGCGGATATCCTTAAGCTCGGAACCGGAACCGCCGTGGAAAACGAGTAGCATGCGTGCATCCTCGCCGTGTTTGGCGGCAACGACGTCTTGTCCGTCGCGAAGGATGCTGGGCTTCAATTTGACGTGACCGGGCTTGTACACGCCGTGAACATTGCCGAAGGTGGCGGCGAGCATGAACTTGCCGATGGGGGCAAGGGCTTCATAGGTTTGCAGCATGTCTTCGGGGGAGGTGTACAGCTTGTCGGCAGGGTGGCCGGAATTGTCCACTCCGTCTTCTTCGCCGCCGACGACGCCGATTTCGATTTCAAGAATAATGCCGAGTTCGGCGCATTCCTTGAGAAGGCTCTTGGAAAGCTCCAGGTTCTCTGCCATGGGCAAGGTGGAGGCATCCAGCATGTGGGACGTGAAAAGCGGAGGAAGACCGGCGGAAACGCGGCGGCGGGATTCTGCAATGAGGGGACGCAGGAAGGTGTCGACGTGTTCGGGCTGGCAGTGGTCGGTGTGAAGACCGACGAAAACGTCGTACTTTTCGGCGAGGCGGTAGGTGGCTTCCGCCAGGACGATGGCACCGAGGGCGGAGTTGCCGACGGCGGAACCGGAAGCGAACTTGCCGCCGCCGATGGAAACCTGGATGATACCGTCGGACTTGGCTTCGGAGAAGGCGCGGAGGGCGCCATTGATGACTTCGATGGTCGTAACGTTAACGGCGGGGAGGGCATAGCCTTCCTTTTTGGCCGTTTCGAGGATCTTGCTGTATTGCGCAGGAGTGGCGATTGGCATAGTGTTGTGGATGTTAGTGTTTATATGGGCAACGGCAAGGCTGAAGTCGGTCAGTCCTGCCGTAGAAGTGGGATTTATACCTGGGGGATGGATTCTCCGGCAATGAGGTCGTCCCAGCTTTGCCGGTGGCGTATGGTATGCCATGAATCGCCGTCGACGAGGACTTCCTCAGGCATCGGACGTGAGTTGTAATTGGAAGCCATGGAAAAACCGTAGGCTCCGGCGGACAGGATGGCCAGGAGTTCTCCCTGATGGATATTGGCTACTTCACGGTTTTGAGCCATGAAATCGCCGGATTCGCAGATGGGGCCGACGACGTCGGCAACAATGGTGTCGTTTCCGGCGTGTTCCGTAACGGGAACGATCTGGTGATACCCTTGATAGAGAGCGGGACGGATGAGGTCGTTCATGCCGACATCAATGACCTTGAATGTCTTGGCTTTCCCGGTTTTTTCGTACAGGCATCGGGTGATGAGGGCTCCTGCATTTCCGACGATGACGCGGCCGGGTTCGACGATGATGTGCAGTCCGAGAGGCTGGAGCAGGGGGATGATGGAATCCGCATATGTCTTGATCGTGAGCTGCTCGGGGGATTCGTCCCACCATTCTTTTCCTCCGGATTCCAGAGAGTCCTGGTAGACGATGCCAACCCCGCCTCCGATGGACAGGAATTCGATACCGTGGCGTTCCTTCAGTCGGGCTGCAAGGGGGGCTACTTTAGCGACGGCTTCCACGAAGGGGGCTGCCTGGGTCAGCTGGGAGCCGATGTGCATTTGCAGGCCTTTGAGGCGGATGTTGGGCAACTCGCGGGAGGCGCGTTCGTAGAGCTCTTCAATCCGTTCGAAGTCGATGCCGAATTTGTTTTCCGATTTGCCGGTGGTGATGTATTTGTGCGTGCCGGCTTCTACGTTCGGGTTGACGCGGATGGAAACGGGGGCGATGGTGCCCATGCCGCGTGCGATTTCGTCAATTGCGCGCATTTCGGCTTCCGATTCGACGTTGAAGCAGTAGATTTTCTGTTCCAGCGAGTAACGGATTTCCTGTTCGGTTTTACCGATTCCTGCGTAGGTACACTTTTTGGGATCTCCTCCGGCTTTGATGATACGGAAGAGTTCTCCGCCGGAGACGATGTCGAAACCGGCGCCATGTTGGGCCATCAGATTCAGGATGGCTATGTTCGAACAGGCCTTGACTGCAAATTCGATTTCGGCATTCAGCGGTGCGAGGGCTTCTTTGAGCCGTGTGAAGTGATCCAGAATGGTCTGCTTGCTGTACACGTAGAGAGGGGTCCCTGTTTGTGCGGCGAGTGTTTCGAGGTTGACTCCCTCGCAACACAGGGTTCCGTTTCGGTAGGCGAATGCGTGCATATTCGAATGTGTCTTAGGTTCTTTTTTTGATGGTTGGCGGCAGATCCTGCAGGCGGGGCAGCTTGCGGGCTTTAGGAGGATTGTCGATGATATGGGCGATCCATCGGAGATCGTCGGAACTTTCCAGCCCCAGCTTGAGGAGCATGGAGATGGGAACGGCCAGGAGCATGCCGAGAGGTCCCCACATCCAACCCCAGAAGACGACGGAAAGCAGGACAACGCTTGTGGCTATGCCGAATTGTTTGCCGAGGAGCATCGGTTCAAGAACCTGGCCCAGCAGCATGTTCATGCCAAGATAGCCTCCGGCGACGATGAACGTATCGGTGGTGCCGAGCGTCAGGGCTGCCAGCATGATGGGAGGTACGGCTGCGACAATGGATCCGAATGTCGGGATGTAATTGAGAGCAAAGGCGACAATTGCCCAGAGCAAGGGAAGATCTACCCCGACCGAGGCACAGAGAATCCATGCGCAGATACCTGTCAGAATGCTGATGAACGTCTTAATAACCAGGTATTTCTGGATACCGGCGAGGGTTTTGGTGAATTGGATGACACCCGGGCTGTTTGCCTGGGCCATTTTGCGGATGTTGGAACGGAAACGCGGAGCTTCTCCCAGGAAGAAGGTCATCAGGATCAGGACAAGCGTGGTGACGGTGAGAATAGTGGCGGCTTTGCTCATCAGCATGGTGCTCCAGTCCACGATGCGCTTCCCGTCCAGCATTTCCGTGAGGACTTCCATCACTTTGGACGCCTGGGTGTCCAGATCATGACGGCGCAGGAAATCGATGATCTCCGCGAACTTTTCCTGGAGGACGACATTGTACTTGGTGATGACGATGGTGGTGAGATCCTTGGCCAGATAATTGACGAGGAATCCGATGCCGGTGAGGAATCCAAAATCGATGACGACGGTCAGGAGGACGGACAGCCAGTGGGGAAGGCGGCATTTGTCACGCAGGAACTGGGTAACGGGGTAACTGATGACGGCCAGGAAAGACGCCAGAATAATGGGAAGGATAATATCCTGTCCTGCCTGGAGGCCGGCAATGATGATGACTGTGCTGGCGGCTGTAATCAAAACCCGCAGTCCATCTTTGCCTGTTGTCGTTGCATGCATCATGGCGGAATGTGGCTTGAACCGGTATGAAATGGCAAGAAGCCGCGTTGAGCTTCTCAAATTTCCAATCTGTTGGCAATCCTTTGTTCCCGTTCGTGATCGGGATGCATTATTTTCGGTCCCAGAATAACAAAAAAACCCGGACCGGACAAACCGGACCGGGTTTTGTGACGAAACTGGAAGGGACTGGTCAGTCTTTGTAGATGGTAATGGACTGCATCAAAATACTGTTGCCGGCAGGATTGGGAAGGATCAAAATGAGATTGCCGCAGATTTTGTCCGTTTTCAGGATCATTTTACGTTCGATGAACCACTGTTTCTGGCCATTCTTGAGAGTAAGTTCCTTGCGGATTTCCATGGGCAGGGTGCGGTTGGCCTTGGGGAGGCTTTGACCAAACTTCCATTCCTGATTGCCGGCCATCAGCATTCTGTCTTTTTCCCCGGAAGGAGCCTGCGGAACGATGAGCAGGTAAGGCGTTGAGGTCATGTTCTTGATGATCGTCATGCCCGGCTGGCAATCTTTTTCTTCAATATAGCTCAGAAGCATTTGCTTGCCCGAGAAACAGAAAACTCCCAGAATCTTTCCGGAAATATTGGCCGGAATTTCCGCCTTGAAGAATGGTTGAAGCTTGTTTTCCTTGGTCGGAATGTCCTCATAGAAACGGATGACCCTGTCTTCGGGGAAAGGAACGCGCGCTGCCGGTAGGCCGAAGCGCATAGGAACTTCGACGAAGACGTCTTTGTTGATTGGCATGAGAGCCTTGTTCAGGTTGCTATTGGGCATGCCGAAGACGAAACGGATACCCGTTGTCAGACCTGCAGGAGGTTTGATGATGGTTGGACCTTCTTGCTTGGCATTCGGATTCTGTTTGGGATTTTGGGAATTCCCGGCTGCCGGTTGAGCTGCCGGGGTACCGCCGGTGCTTCTTGATGAAGCCGGTGCCGGAGTCTGAGCCAGGGTGATACAGGGAACCGTAAAAGCTAAAAGGATGGCTGTGACAATCTTTTTCATGGAATCTAGTCGATTGTATATATGTGCGTTGGGCCATCCCTTCAAATGCATCAGACTTCTTCCGGGGAGAGCCAACGGAACGATATAATATCGAATTTCCGTCCGAATGCACGATTTATATTGCTTAACTGTGTTTTTTCCAGTGAACCCGTGCTTGTGTTGGGCTGATAGGCCGGGGTTTCGGGAGCATCCGTCGGATCGACATAGTCCACTCCGCGTTTGACGACGGCTTCACACCAGGCGCGGGAGAGGATGCTCTTGCCGGATTTGGTCGTCAGTTCCCCGTACGCCCGGATGGTGAACGTATCGTCCCGCGTCGTCAGGATGTTGCCCAGCACGGCCAGAATGTCGGACTGGATCAGGTAGCCGGGTGCTCCCGTAAACACGTTGCCGCGCGCGGCCTCCGGGTTCGGATAGGGGGCGGAGGGATTCAGGACGGAGCTTTGCACCTGGTCGAAGACGGAGTTGATGCCCGTGTTGTCGATGGCCGCCTGGATGGCGCCCTTCAACCCGAGGTCTCCGGATGTGAGACGCCGGTTAACGAACTCGGCCATGTTGAGGAACGGGCCGCGCTTCTTGACTTCGGCAACGAGGTTTTCCGTCAAGCTGTCGAGCGTTCTCTCATCAAGCTTGCGAAGGTCGGACCATGCCTGGGCGACACCATCGGTCAACCCGTTGGTAATGCCAATGCTGCCGTAATCGTCCACATGGGACTGATCGCTGCTGGCTACGCCGAAACGGGAGAAGTAGGCCGTGTTTTTATCCTGGCTGAGTGGAGTGATTCCATTGGATGAGGAATTGAAAAGCAACTGGCGGTCCCTGAGCCCCTTGATGACGGACTTCCACGCTTTCATGGATGTAGAGTTCACATTGAAAGCGCCTTCGACGCTGACATACTTGGCCACTTTCTTGTAGCCGTCAGAATCGCTCAGTTCACTGATGACGTCTTCAACCTTGGAAGCACCGGGGTTCAGGGAGAACCGTGAATTGGGCAGGACTTCCAGAGAGTTGACGTTGGCGGTGGTGTCTTTTTTATCGCTGAGCACGTTTTGGAGGACGTCGGTGAATTCTTCTTTGCCTCCGCCATTGCCAATCTGAGAGGGACGGTTGGAGATGGAAGAAGCGAACCAGGAGTCCCAGACGCCGTCGTTGGCCATCAGGGCGTGATCCCAGAAATCTCCGAGTTCCTTGTCTCCCGAGATTTCGCTGTGAACAAATACCCGGTTGCCTGGAATCATGGGGTCGGCAAACGAGTTGCCAATACCGATTCCGGGAACGCCGGACTGGTAGGAGAACCGTTTTGCAATAGTCGCCGGGGAATCATTGCCCTGGGTGTACCAGCCGGGGGTCAGGCGGGCGCCGGCAAATCCGGCAATGGAGTAGGGCGGATGAATGGGGATTTCCGTGGCGGAGATCTTGTTGATTTGTTCGGCACCGGGGCCTCCGAAGGTCGTGAGGCGCGTTCCGTCGTTGTTCAGAACGTTGGAAATGGAAATCGGAGCAAATCCTTCCGGGTCGTTGTGGTGCTTGACTTCGAACTGGTACGGGCTGTAGGTACGGGACAAATCGCTGGCGGCGACCATCTGGTTGCCCCAGAAGAGAGGCGAGGAGTGTTGCCAGATTTTGGTGCGGTAGTCCTTGTTTTCCGGATAGGTACCGACGAGGGGAGTCTGGCTCCATTTGACGGAAATGCCGTAATAGGCCACGAAATCATATTTTTCAGCTCCGACGCCACAGCATCCGTGATATTTGCGATAACCGTAGCCGGGACGATTGACAATAGTGGAGGCGTCTTTGTTGTCGTAGGGATTTTCCGGGTTATCCCTGTCCCTGTATAGTTCGTGCGGGAATTTGATCTCCTGAATCAGGGGTTCTTCCCAGACACCCCAGTTCAAGTTGTAGAAGGCCGGCATTTTTTTGGCGAAAGAATCGGGCATGTCGCCCATGGCTCCACCGCTTTGCTGAGTCAGTTCGTATTCCTTGCCTATTTCATCCTGATCGAAGAGACCGGCAATACTGACATAGGCATTCATTTCACCGGAAGCCTTTCCTTCGTCCGTGTACACTTGGGAGAGCACGGAGTTACGGGGCTGGACGGTTAAATCCTTGGCCTTGGGCACAAAGTCCACTTTGGCTTTGCGATAGGTATGTGATTGAGGAGAATTCGGCTGCGGGAAAGTCGGGAAGGAAGTGCTGCCATAGAGTGAGTCGAAACGGATACCGCACCACACGAAACTCCAGCCATAGGCCGTTACCTGATAGAGGTCTTCGGACCATCCTTCCTTGAGTGGATAGTTGTCAACTCGGATGTCTTTATTCTTGGCTTTAGCCTGCGCGGGATGGGGAGCCCGGCTATCGAAGACTTCGCCGCCGTTGTAAGTCGGAGGCCAAATACCCCGTTCCGAGCCGGGTTGGGAATACATAATGATTTCCCCTGGTTCCAGAAATGATACATCCCCTTTGTCCGGATCCCCGGAGACGGACATGTCGACTTTCTGGCGCAGGGAACTGCCATAGTCGGCCAGAGGCCTTTGGACGGAACCCTGATAACCGAAACCTCCGGGACCTTTGAAATAGGATGTGTAGGAACTGTCGTAATAGTTTGACAGAAGAGAATCGTCCACGTAGGAGGACTGGCCTTTTGAATAGCAGTGGTCGAAGTCGGTATAGAAATTATAAGCGGACTTCAGAGGCAGGAAGTGTTCCGCATTGACATAGGTTCCGAAAGGTTCTCCGTTGGCACCTTCGAACTTCATGCTCACGTTGTATGGGTTCCACCACACGCTTACGGGGGTAATGAAAGCACAGGGAATAACGAATCCCGCGTCGCTGGAGCCAACCCCGCCTGTAGCATCACCCCACTGGGTAAAGGTATAGCCGATGAAGTTGTACTGTCGCAGCATGATGGGATTGCGCATGTACGTGTAGCGGTTGTTCATCATCGTCGATACCGCTTCGGCATCGGCCGCAACTAGCGTATAGGGCCTTTTGCCGTCCCACTTCAGTGTCGCCGAGGCGTCCTGGCCGTTGCGCACCGTCGCTCCGTCCCAGATGTTGGACCAGTAATAGAATTGCGGCCACGACGCGATCGGACGCACGGTGACGGCCGCATTGCCGTCTTCATTGTTGTACGGGCGCAGGCCGACGTCATGACTGTTTGTCCGGAATTCGTCGGGGACTTCCTTCTGGGACATCATGATGTTCATGTCCTTCTTCAACCCGCCGAACTTGGAGTCCGTCTGCAGGCCGGAAGCATACAGGGACACATCGTGGAAGAGGCTGGGAATGTCGCGGGAATTGCGGGCCTGCAGCAGGACGGTGCCGCGCGTAATCAGGCGGGATACCTGTTCATCGTAGGCATTGCCTCCGTCGGTGGAAAGGGTGCTGTTGAGCGAGGCGAGTTCCCGGATGGAGGAATTGTCCGGGGGAGGGGTGTTCCATGTCGCCCTCAGTTTGTCCACATCCTGGCGGAGCCTGTCCTTGTAGGCAGGCAGGTTGATTCTCGCTTTCTGGTTTTCCGCACTGACCCACCAGGCGATGTTTTTGACCGTCCGGGAGTTTTTCTTGGAGACCGTGTCGAGCATGACGTTGGTGGAGTCGTCCACCTGCACGAGCCCGGCATAGATTTCGTCCTTGCGGTCGGCACGCAGTCCCAGAGTCCCTTCGCCGAGAAGAAGGATTTTGCGTCCCCGGTCGGCGCGATCCTGCCCCAGGTCCTGGGAGACGGAATTCAAGCGGGTCAGGAATTCCATGCGGCTGTCGGAAATCAGCCAGCTTCGGAACATGTTCTGGCGGCCCTTGGTGTACGTGTCCGTCAGGGAATAATTGT
>NZ_JARWNC010000022.1:0-38182 GCF_029854675.1 Akkermansia sp. N21169
CTAATCATTTATCTCAATAGCTTAACGAAAAAAATAATTCCCCCGGATGCAGCGTCGCACGCTGCCGGGGGGATTGGGGGCGAGTAGCCCCCATTTGTCTATTTCTGAATTATAGTTGACTCTTTTTTCTTGTAAAATACCTTTCCGAAAAGGACAAAAAAGATCGGATCGTTCTTCTTTCTTCGTTCCTTCCTATCCCGTTATTTGACAAACGCCGAGATTGTCATTCCGGCTCCGACAAGGTAAAAAAAAACGGAATGCGACACCAATCCTATCAACGGGCTATCATTACAGGAGCCTCTTCCGGACTCGGGGAAGAATTCGCCTATCAGCTCGCTCCCTATGTCGACGAGCTCATTCTCATTGCCAGACGCCGTGACCGCCTGACAATCGTCGGAGAGAGCTCCCGCAGAATCAATCCCGCTCTTCAGGTTTCCTGCCTTCCCGGGGATCTCACGGATCCCTCCTTCATGATCCCTCTGATTCATATGCTCACCGGATTGCCGTCAGCAAGAACCCTCCTCATTAATAATGCCGGCATGGGAGATTACGGGGAATTCTCCACAGCTGACTGGGACAAGATAGAATCCATGATTGTCCTCAATATCTTTACCCTGACCAAGCTCTGTCACTCCCTCATCCCGACTTTGGAAACCGCAGGAGGAGGCATCATTAATATCAGTTCCCTTGCATCCGCCCTTCCCATTCCGGACTTTGCCGTATATGCGGCGAGCAAAGCCTACGTTCTCTCCCTATCGGAAGCCTTGCGTCTGGAATTGAAGGAAAAGAATATCAACGTTCTAGCCGTCTGCCCCGGACCGGTTCATACAGAATTCGGCCAGATAGCCCGAAGACCGGGATTCACCGGAGACATGATGCCGGGCAAGCAAATGTTCGACACATCCCGCGAACGTGTCGTTTCCGAAGCCTTGTCAGCCATGGCAAAAAACAAGTCGCGAGTTTACCCCGGAGGCCCTATCAAATGGTCCCACATCCTGCTTTCCCTCCTGCCCGCTCCCGTCATCCGATGGGTCATGGGCAGGAGACCCCGGCGTAGCCTTCCTCAAACCTGAATCCCCCCGACATCATTCTCCAGTCATGAGCAGATCCAAAAGGCAATCCTCGCAATCCCGTATATCTCCGGTATCGGCCATTCTTTGCGGATGCGCCATTGCGTTCGTAGCCTCCCTGTTCACTCCTTATCCGGCCGACCTTGTGCGCGCATGCCGGGAGCTTCCCCCCCATCTCCCCACAACTCCGCCCGATCCTATTAACCGGGACAACACGCCTCCCAAGAACCACGAACCAGAACAATCAACGCCGGACGACGGAGAAAATCCTCCCCTCCCCACTCCACCAACTCCAGATCCCTCCCTTTCCGATGCCGGTCAAAAGGTTCCGCCTTCTTCTTTCATGGTAGATTCCAGGCTGGCCGATCCCTGGAGAATTGAACGGGCCGTCTCCATGCCCAACGTTACCTATCCACCTTTCCCTCCCGTCATGCCGACACGCATTGCCACGGGAGCCTTCTGGGATGTCAAGGAGCTTACGCGCGGACTAAACCTCAAAACAAAAATCAATTTCATCGAAGGAAACCGGGCATCCATTGTCCGTACGATTCCCTCCAACTACCGGGCGACACTTACCTTGGATGTCGTCATGCCCAAGCCATTGACCAAGGCGGAGGAACTCACTTCCGTCAACCCTCATCTCAACCGTATGCTGCCGGGGCTCAAGGAGTTGTTCGACTCAGGCAAGCTTTCCCCCTACTACTCGCTGCTCTATACGCGCAAGCAGAATGAAATCCGGAAAAAGCTCTCCTCTCTCAACAGAGTACTGGATCGCCACAATTTCTACGATACGGAAACCATCATGGAGCTCTGCCATCCGACTACGGGCCGGAAAGTCCTATGGCTGCAAAGTGAGATGGACGTCGTCTCCGACGGTTCCGACGGAGACCGTTTGTCCACAATGCCGGAGAAAATCCTCAACAGTTCCTTCTATCAGCCGAGCACATCCTACCGCTGGCTAAAAAAAACCGACAAAGTCAATCCTCTCCTGCCCGTATGGGAAAAGCGTCTGATTTCCCTGCAGGCATCCCTCGCCAAAGCCACTGGAGAAAAAAAGGCCCAGATAGCCAACGATATAAACCATGCCAAGCTCGTCATCGCCGAGCTCAAGCGCAATAGTTTTCTGATTGCGGAATACGATCCCTTCATCGTCCTGCCTCTGGGAATCGTCAACCAGTCCTCGTCTTATTCCCCGGCATTCGGAGATTTTGTCATCGTCGTTGCCGGCAAAAAAATGTATCCCGCCATCGTAGGAGACGCCGGTCCCCGCTACAAAACGGGAGAAGCTTCCCTGCGGCTTGCAACCGCCATCAATCCCAAAGCTTCCTCATACGCCCGCCCCGTTTCCGACCTGACGGTCAGCTACATCATCTTCCCCGGTACCGCCCTGCCGGATAAAGGACCGCCCGATTACGCAGTATGGGAACGAACCTGTACCGAACTTCTCAATGAAATCGGCGGCATTGCCCCCGGTTACAGTCTGCATCGGTGGACCGATCTGCTAACACCGCCTCCACCTCCTCCTGCTCCGCCGTCCCAAAACGGGGCAGGAGGCCCTACGACCGGAGAGACGGACAAGGGAACTGATCCTACGCTTCCCCCTGCGGGCTCTTCCACGCAAAAAGAAACGCCCTCACCATCAGGCGCCGCACCACGCTCCGCCCAACCTTCTTCTTGGGCTCCGAAGCCGTCGTCCCGTCCAATATCCCGTCAAGGTCCATAGTTTCCAATCCCAGCCACGCAGGAAGGACACTGGCAAACCTCAACCTTTTATTTATCAACGCCGAGGAATAGGCCACACCTTCTCCCAACCAGGAACGGGCCATGGATTGCCAGGCAGCCAATACATCCGGTTCGTCAGATATATAAGAACGCCCTCTTGAGGCGTCCTCGGCGCGGTCTCTCAAGATATTGACCAACTGCAATCCCTGACCGTAATGGCAACCAAGCTCAAGCATCTCCTCACGGGACAATACGGAAAAATGTTCTTCCAAGACCAGAGAAGCAAGCTCCGTCCAAAACTCTCCGACACATCCGGCAACCCGGTACGTATAAAGCAACACGTCATCCTTCGAAGGCGTGCGAATCGTCCCTTCGTGCCCGTCACCGAAAAATTCCAAATCCCATATCTGACCTTCGACAATCGTATGAAGAACTTTCCGTATCAGGGAAATCTGCTCAGCAGGCAAAGCATTCATGGCCGCAACACATTCCCCATACCTTTGGAGCAATACCCTCTCTCCCTCATGCGTCTGACCGGGAGCCAGGTCCCGTCCCAGTCTCTCAAAACACCTCCGGCATTCGTCCCTATCGGCTATCCCTGTCACGACACGATCCATCAATCGCAAGAGATCCAGCCTCACAAAGGAGGAAGCCTTGGCCGTATCTGCCACGGAATCAGCAGCTCTCGCCAGCATATACGCAACAGAGACGGCCTCCTTCATTCCTCCCGGCAAAAAATTGATGCTAAGAAAAAACGAGCGGGAAACGGATTTCAACAAAACGCGACCACCATTCATGCACATTTATTCTAACGGTCTCCGGACAACATGGCAAAATCAATTCACGAAAACATGGATTATCTCTTGCAAGCAGTTCATTCCTTCCGTTATTAGAGAATGAATACGACCTTGTCCTACACATGAAAAAACTTACAGCGTTTCCGGCTGCTCTCTTTCCGGCTGTCATGGTAATGAGCTTCCTGCCCTCGTGCAGCAAAAATGACAATTTCGATAAAATCCCCCGCACGGGATTCATCACTCATTACCAGTACGACAAAAAAAACAGGACGCCTTTCCTCTCCTTCTGGGCAGATGGAAATGCCCACGAATGGAATGACCGCGTCCAGGGCAAGCATGAAAAAAAACAGGTCTTGTACATCAAAGATATCAATATTAACTGGATGGATGTAAAACCGAAAAGCGATGAGGAAAAACGGGATCTCGATAAACTCCGCCAATACTTCCGCGATTCCCTCCGCAAAAACATCTCGCAGGCTGCCCATAACGAACGAAATTTCATCCCGAAAGCAACACCGTCACCCAATGCCTATACACTGGAAATAGCCATCACCTCCATCACTCCGACGCCCGCCGTGGCCAATCTCCTTCTCAATGGAGTCAATGAACTCAAATCCGGCGTCGGCACCATTGGAGAACAGCTCGTTAAAAAAGGTCATATTGCCATGGCAGCCAAACTGACAAACACACATGGCCGGATCATCGCCGAAGTTGCCGACTACCGGGAAGACCACTCGGCCCTTCTCATCGATCTCAAGGATTACACCCGCTACAAGCACCATGAACGGCATATCGACGAATGGAGCCAGGAAATTACCCTGATCCTGACACACCCATCCAACTACAAAGTGGACCCGCCCAGGAAGTTCACGCTCAATCCCTTCTAGAAGGGGCACCTCGTTTCACAAAGTGCTTAAAAACACCAAGTCAGCCACGCGCCCACGGAAACATGATTGTCGATTCCATGGGCAAGTCCCTGGTAATAAGCTACAAATGGCTGGAGACGAAAGGCTTCCCCCAGACGAAACAAAGGTCCGGTACGCACCATGAGATCCTGCAAGCCGCTCACACCATGGTATTTGGACGCCACCCCCACGGCAATCGTGGAAACCCACGCCGTACTCTGGAAAATCAACGGTTGCCACGTCACGGCCGCCTGCCCATAAAATCCATCCTGGGCATAGTCATACACGGCAAAAGTGTGGATATACCAACTGGCTGTGGGACTCCAATGTAAATGTACTCCATTCTCGGTTCCGGATTTCAATACGGTCTTGTCAAACCAATTCCGGGCAACGGAAATACCCAGAGTACACTCATCGCCCACATAATACATGAGTTCCCCATACATGATCGTCTGTCCGAATTCATTTCCATCGAATCCTCTCAGATAGTCAGCCTCGCCGGAAAAAGCCCAATCATTGTCCAATGCACCGGAAAAGGCGAACTGAGATTCCCACACTTGATCTCCCAACTTCCAGCCCCGGTATACATAATTGGAACGAAACCCCTCCATGAGAGAACATCCCAGGAAAACAGGGGAACGCCTCGTGCTTTCCGTCAATGACGGTACAGACTGGTAAGCCCAGCCCTGCAAAAGGCTGCAACACAAAAGGAAAAGAATACACAAACGTGCCAGCATGCCAACATCATGACACCTTGCATTCAAAAAGCAATCCGTCTCCACGACTCCGCATTCACCTCACACGTTATAGCATCTTGTCAATATCTTCCAACCGTGGATCAAGAAGGATCTTCGCAATCATGACGACCAGATTAAAAACAGGAAAACACCTCGTAAAATAACCGGTTCTCCTAAAAAATGCTTGCGTAAATCTTAAAACCATGTATAAGTTTTCCGCACACCTACTCAATTAATGCGGATGTAGCTCAGGGGTAGAGCGCAACCTTGCCAAGGTTGATGTCGTGGGTTCGAATCCCATCATCCGCTCCATTTTTGATGACTTACCTTCTATCAAGTAAGTCTTTTTTCTCCAATTTGTCTATTGCCAGAGATAGGAGAGTTCGGGAATACCGCTAATAATATCACTACCTTTTTGATTACAAGTAACAATGACAGGTGACGCATAGTAGAGGGATTCACCGTACTCCAGAAGAACCTTCCAAATCCTGTCCGCCTCCCCACCCCAAGCGGATAAGGCCTCGGACATCACACGGGCAAAAGCAGGTCTGACGGCAAAGGAAGTCATGCTCCTGTAGTCCCGATTCATTTTTTCCAATTTACTGGGTTTGGGAGACCGGGTAAAACCGCAGCGATGCAGAAGAACAGCCCCGGCCTCTGCGGGAGCGGATGCAAGAAGTTCCTTCAAGATACGGTCAAATCCCGCCACAGGTACGGCATCGTCCTGCATGATCACGACCCATTCCTCCTGGCATAATTCGGCACGATCCAGGGCTCTTCTCATAGCTCTCTTGCATCCGACCGCACGGCAAACGTATTCTGGGGAAAACTTAAGTCGTTCGATATGATATGCTTCAAGAGAATCTTTCTCCCAGGCTGGAATTTCATCCATACTTTCTATTTTAACGCCGTCAATCCATTCCCATGAAAGCGCCTGTTCCTGGAAGATACGGCTTGCCTTTTTGCGTTTAGGAGATCCGGGCATACTGACTATTAGTATTTTATACATTATTTTCGCGATTGATTTGTTTTGTTCCGTACCGAGTCCCATCAAAATGTAAACGAATAGATGACATGCGGTATCGACACCTGGAACCTAATGAAGTCTTTTTTGCATTTCAAGCAGGCTGAAATGTTGTTTATCAAACAACTACAACAGCAAGAGACAAGGGCGCAATACATGCATCAAGGCACAAATTCTCCTGATTCCTCTCATCTGGATTTTATCCGGAATTCACGCTACATGGAACTGATATTCAAACCATATACGCTCATGAACATTACCATAGCAGGAACAGGATACATCGGACTTGTCACCGGAGCATGCCTCGCAGAAGCAGGCCATTCCGTCACATGCATCGATATCGACCAAAAGCGCATCGCAGAATTGCGACAAGGAATAATCCCCATCCATGAACCCGGTCTCGACGAACTCGTCATCCGGAATGCAACGGAAAACCGTCTGGCTTTCGACACCGATTTAAAACGCCACGTCAACCAATCCGACGCCTTGTTCATCGCCGTCGGCACGCCACCTCTTGCCAGCGGCAAGACAGATCTGTCCTATGTTGAAGCCGTCGCAAAAAGCATCGGAAAATATATGGAACACCCCTGCCTGATTGTCATCAAAAGCACCGTGCCGGTCGGAACGTCTGGAAACATCGGAAAAATCCTCACCCGTGAATTGAAACTCCGTAACGCAGGATGCCGTTTCGAATTAGCCTCTAATCCTGAATTTCTCCGGGAGGGTCAAGCTGTGGCTGACTTTATGCATCCGGACAGGATTATCGCCGGGACGTCTTCGCTCCATGCCAAAGAACTCATGGAGACTATTTACAAGCCGTTCACGATCCATGGAGTCAAATTGATTCACATGGATATCCCCTCTGCTGAAATGACCAAGTACGCGGCCAATGCCATGCTTGCCACACGCATCAGCTTCATGAATGAAATCGCCAATCTGTGCGATGCCGTCGGAGCGGATATCCGCATGGTACGGCATGGGATGGCCTCCGATGAACGAATTGGCCGCCATTTTCTCAATCCCGGTTGCGGATATGGGGGATCGTGCTTCCCCAAGGATGTACAATCGCTTATTCAAACCGGACTACAGCATGGATTGGAAATGAAAATTGCCCAGGCGACGGAACAAGTTAATGCTACCCAGCGGAGCATCCTTGTTGACAAGCTCATCCATCTGTGGGAAGGCATCCCCGGTCTTATGAACAAAACAGTCGCCATCTGGGGAGCAGCTTTCAAGCCGGACACGGATGATACACGGGAAGCCCCATCGGCAGCCATGATCCACCGTCTCCTCGACTTGGGTGTCACAGTACGTCTGTACGATCCCGTCGTACGTAATATAACGCGGTTTTTCCCGGACAGAAACGCTGTTTACGAAGCGAATTCCATTAACGATGCAGTTCTCGGAGCGGATGCCCTCCTTGTTGTCACGGAATGGGACGATTTCCGCGAGCCCGATTGGAAACGCATCCGCGAACTCATGCACGGCGACATCGTTCTGGATGGTCGCAACATGTACTCGCCTCGGCTTCTTCGGCAAGAAGGATTCCTCTACCAAGGTATCGGCATACCGGCATAAATGTCCAATAACGTCCCGACGAAATAATCCGGCGCATGGAGTGAAATTGCCTCCATGCGCCCTTTTTTATGTCTGCCCGACTACGAAACAAGCATATCATGAAAAAACCCCGTCCCGGGATTACTCCGGAATGGGGTTCTGAATTCTAATACGTATGAAACAAAAAGGAATCTGCCTAACCCTCAGGGGCGGTAATTTTACCGGCCAGTACATACATGGCATTCTCGTCGGCTTCAAAAACTTCGACCCCCCAATCATCCCAACACAGGATAAGGCGCTCAGGAGTCCTCTCCAATACAGAGGCCAAACTCCCGCCATCCAGCCTTCTTCCCCTTTTCCCTTGGATACGGAAAGAATCCCTCCAATGGGGGTGTGACAATTCCAAGAGATGCTCCCAGGATGCGGGATCCGTTGCAATACTTGCATTGGCGATGAGGAAACGCTTCTCAATCATACCACCGCGCGTCACGGAAGGGTTGCCCTTCTGGACGACAATATGCGGCAGAATACCTTGTTCCTTGACATAATCGGCCATATTGGCACACCCGTACTCCCGCATCAGCATAAAAATGAAGTTATCCTCGTTAAACCCGAAGTTGGTATGTCCCGTTTTGTGCTGCCACTTTTCCACAATAGGAATCATGAGCGATGGATTCAGTTCGCATTCCATCACTTTTTCCAGAACTTGCGGCGACATGTTGAGAGCAAAGCCGAAGAAACGATAAAAAGCATTCTTCAGACAGAAAAACCCGTTCAGATTCCGGGCAATTAAGTCCCGGGCATTATAATAACTGGAATAACAGGGTGGGAGAGTTGAGTGAAAGTCGTTGATATTCTCCAGATAATCCGGAGAATAAAAATCATCGTCGTCGATTTTGACGAACAAGTCGTATCCTGATATGTCAAGATCTCTCACGGTGTCGATGATGTTGGACATCTGGTTCTTATTCGGAAAATACCGAAGAGTCAGGCGTCCTGTCTCAATGAAATGGCGAAAACGAGGTACGAGCATCTTGTTGAATACGTACTCCGTCACACCTTTAACAGCGACAAAAACATGGTAGTCCTCCGAAGCATACGTTTGGTGCATGAAGGAAAAAATCTGCCGTTCCAGGCTCTCCAGTCTCTTATAGGAAGGGAGGCAAACGGCTATTTTTTTATGGATAGGATTGTGTTTCATAAAATTGGTAATTTTTTAATTTCAAATGCTTGGTTTTACGATCTCCAGACAAACCGTCTCAATGGAAGGAAGTGTCGAGGTAAAAATGGACTGGGGCGGTTCCAGACCGGATAAAAGATGATGAGATGATTGTCCGGCCTCCCGGACAGCAACGTCATAACCGACGGATTTCAGGCAAACTTCCAGAAGTTCTCGCGTCCAAAATGACCGATGCTCCAATTTGTCTTCCATCCAAACCAGGAGAGACATAACGGAAGGCTGCCCATCTTGCAATTGACCTGATAATTCCGGGACAATCATGCCCGCATAATCCATAATTCTGGAAATGTCCGCTACGGCTATTCGCATAATTCCTCCTGGTTTCAAGGTTCGCCAGGCTTCATGGAAAAACCCCAAGGCATCACGGAAGGAGACGCATTCAAGTACATGTTCCAAATAGTAGGCATCGACACAGGCATCCGGTAGAGGGACAGGATGCTTGATATCGTTATTCAACAAGCCCAAGTGAACCCAGCCCTCCATTTTCCGGCTTTCGTCACCGATCCGGATACAAAGGGGCTGAACGTCCGTGGCATGCGCGGCAAAATCCGGAGCAATCAAACAAGCAATATCCTCTTCACCGGAATCTGCCTCCAGAGTCAGCTTGTCTCCGGTATAAAGGTTGGAGCCGGTACGGACGAGCAATTCCTCATTCCAGTGGAACCACCCCAGCCCGAAAATTCCGTTGCCCTTATGAGACAACTGACCGGAACACCCCGTGCCGCGGCGTCTGAAGAATCCTCCTTCATACACTTCGATTTCGTCCGTCCACGATACATGCCGGGCTTTATACACGGCTAATGGCCGACAATGGTAAAAGTGTTCCAGAGCATGAAGCTGCAACGGTTTGCACCAATGAGAAGATACCTGCTCATTGTCCGGCAGGGGATAACGACCGCTGTGCATGCACAAGAGCGATGTCGACTTCGGGACAGCGCCAAGCTTCAAGGCCAACTCTCCGAAGATAATATCTTCGGGACCAGTCGGCGGAATGTTTTGTTCTGAAACGATTTTTTCTACCATCCGGCGGGAAAGGCAGTATCCCGCACCACCGCTTGGAGCACCTCGTCCTTCCAGGGACGTATCTCCGATCAGTTCTGCTTCTCCGTCGATCAATCCCTTCAATCGATCCAGAGCGACATAGGAGTCGTCATCGCATTTGAACAGCCACTTAAAATCGTAATGTTCCAAGGCGTAGCGGAAAAACTCCAGCACCTTTTCCGGAAGACGGGCATATGTATCACTTGCCCACAGGGTAACGGTATCTTCCTTTTCATCCTCCAATGGAGTCCGGTGGCCCACGAAAAAAACGGATTTAATCCCGTTGACAGAATGCTTGAGCCACGTATCACGCACGGCTTGCCGACGGTCACGGGCTTTGCAACAAGAACAGATGCCAATCAATAGATCCACTTTCTTTCTTTCTACTTCCGTAGCTGGCGAAGAGGGCAAATAAGTATCGAGCAATTGTCCTACAATACTGTTCTTATCCACATTTTCCAAGACATCAGGGGCAGCTGCCAGCCGAGTCCCCCAGAGGCACACTGCCCGGGAATCCCTCAACTCGCTGCTTTGCAGGTGCAGCCAGCCATTGTAACAGTTTAGCCACGAGGATTTGTGTATGGGGTAGACGGAAGATGCCGGAGAGGAATACCTTTCCAAGCCGCCATGGACGATGGCCGCTGTGAAAACACTATCCCCATAGCTTGAGGGAGGAGCAATTTTTCTCCGTTGGAATACATCGGGATAATCCCGGGCAAATTGTTTCTTTGATTCCGTCTCCCGGAGGCCATCCCACGGCATCACGGCAGCCGGGTCTTCCGAGAACTGCCGGAGGCATTCCATCACCGGATGTCCGGGAGGAAACCCGATCAATCCCGTACCATAAACGCGGGGTTCCCTCTCAGGAAACCACGGCAGTTCCGGGATGTCGTCACGGTTCAAAGATACAACATCCAATTCTGTCCACAACCCGCCTTCCCGAGCAAGCAATGTATTGCGGAACCAGTTTGAAAACGGCTCCCATCCGGCTTTGTCGTGGTAAAAAGCCAGAGACTCGGGAATGACTCCGGAAGCATCCCGGAGAACCGTTCCCTCGGGAACATTCGAGCAGGGCCGGTACACAAACAATTGCATCTCGAACCCATGAGCCAAATAAGACCGGACCGCCAAACCGGCGAGGAGAGGAAGTTCCCCTCCCGGCCAGAAAGCGGAGACCCGGCGACGTAAAGTATCAGTCATCATACCAGTTCCAGTGTTCAAGGTTATTCCGGCAGTTGGAGCATCTGCTCGAAGATTTCTTCCCAGCTGTCCATCGACGCCTTCAATCCACCTAGTTGGAGACCGCGTTCACGGGCGGCTTCCGCCATATCCCTCCGCAAATTTGGTTCGTAGGCCATTTTACTGGCATAGTAGATAAAGTCCCTCTCGTTGTCGCAGAGCCAGCCCGTCTTGCCGTGCTCGACAAGTCTCTTCCATCCTCCGCGGTTATCGACAATCAGGACACTGCCGCTCGCCATGGATTCAAAACCGATGCGCGGCCAGTTTTCCGTCGTATCCGTCGGTTGGAGGACAATCTCACAATGCTTGTAAAAATCCTGCTGCGACACCACCTTATGGTTGGCCGCCGTACGGATCCAGCTGTAGGGGTGTCCAATCTTGCGTTCGCTCTTCTCTCCGAATCCGAGGAAAAGTCCCCGTTTACATTTCGGGGCAACAAAGTATTCGTAAATATGAAGAGTATTTCGGGCGAACTTGTCGGCATCCTGCCGGGAAATACGACCACAGCCGAACCATTCGTTGGAACGTTCCTCGACAAACGGAAAATCGTCTGCGTGAAAATAAGGAATAAAGGTCGAAAACCGAATCGCCGAGTCCCGGTTCAAAGCCTTCAGAATGGGCATGTTCTTTTGTCTGACATCCTCGTTCTGGTACAGGAACATGGCAATCTGCCCATCGGCCATCGCCTGTTTTTCCTTGTCGAATAACCAGGTCATACAATTGACGAACACTGTTCTCTTCGTCCTCTTGCGGATGTCCGGAAGATTGTTCAGAAACTCCGCATTGCAGAAACCGATCACAGGATCCCCCGGTTCCACAACGGACCAGTCGTTCATGGCATGGATATGAATTCCTCGGGAAATCATTTCCATATAAAGGGGTTCTCTGGAAACGTTCTCCCAGGTCGGAATCAGATGAACTTCCATTCCCATTTTGACCCAGGCGATAATTTGATGGTGCAATTCCGTTCCTGCACCACCGTACATGCCGGGGAAACCATGAACGAAAATTCGTTTCAATTTTGTACTCATATTAATGATATTGGTTCTTGTTGTTTTTATTGACATCTCCCTCTCCGGAAGACGCATCCATTTAAGGAGCAGCAATACGGAAAACACAACACAAAGCGCCAATTTTTATCATTAAAATACTTATAATAAATAATTTATAAGATTACATAATTCCTTATTTTTCTACAAAAAAAATCTATCGTCTCGTCTCAAATCGCAGGAAGGCATCCATCCGGCAATCACCGTTGCCGGTTCTTCAAAAGAGAGGATACTTTAATCTTGTAAAATGGACAAGAAGCCCTTAGGTTTTCAGCCGTTATGCAAACCACAGCCAAAGTTGCCGTTCTGACGGCACCCAAAACCTTCGAAATCCGCGAATATCCCATTCCTGCGATCAGTGACGACGAAATGCTGATCAAAGTGGAAGCCTGCGGCGTCTGCGGAACGGACGGTCATGAATACAACCGCGATCCATTCGGACTCTGCCCCGTAGTCCTCGGCCACGAAGGTACCGGCGAAATCGTCGCCATGGGTAAAAACATCACCAAAGATACTGCCGGGAATCCTCTCGGGCTTGGCGATAAAATCGTTACCTGTATCATTCCCTGCGGTACATGCGATGCATGCCTTAATACGCCCGGACGCACCAATCTTTGTGAAAACGTCGGCGTTTATGGTCTAATGCCCGATGACGATGTCCATTTCAACGGTTACTTCGCCGAATACCTGGTCATCCGCAAAGGATCCACTTTTTTCAATGTCAGCAACATGACTCTTGACCAACGCATTCTCGTAGAACCGGCCGCCGTAGTCACCCATTCTCTGGAACGCGCCAAATCCACCGGCCTGTTGAAGTTCAATTCTGTTGTCCTCGTTCAAGGCTGCGGTCCGATCGGCTTGCTCCAAATCGCCACCATCCGCACACTTGGGATAGAAACCATCATTGCCGTGGATGGCAATGATTCCCGTCTGGAACTCGCGCGTGAAATGGGCGCTACCCGCACGTACAATTTTACAAACTATGCCGATTTCGAAACCCTCCTTGAAGCAGTCAAGGCTGACAACGGCGGTAAATTGGCCGATTTCGTCTTCCAATGTACGGGAGTGGGAAAAGCCGGAGCCAATGCCTGGAAATTCGTCAAGCGTGGCGGAGGCTTATGTGAAGTAGGCTTTTTCATGGACGGAGGAGAAAGCATCATCAACCATCACTACGACCTCTGCAACAAGGAAGTCACGGCTGTCGGCTCCTGGGTGTACAGCCCGCAGGATTACCCGACTACCTTCGACTTTCTCAAACGGGCCTATTCCATCGGCTTGCCTCTGGAAAAGCTGATTTCCCACCGTTTCAAGCTGACTGAAATCACAGAAGCTCTTGAAACCAACGTCCAGATGAAGGGCATTAAAATTGCCGTCATCTGCGACTGAGTCAGTCAGCTCCAAAATTACCGGTGAGGGATTGCAGAGATCATATCTCCTGGCGCACCTCCCGGAAGCTCCAGCAACCAACCATCCGTCCCGTAGCTACATGCCCGGGGCGGATTTTTTCCCTCCGGAAATTTTCGGCAACACGTTTTCCCGTCTTCTCTTGAGCCGGGAAAGCGCCATACGACGGCGAAGACGAACCTTACGATCCTCTTCCATCTGTTCCCGGGATTTACTTTGAGTCACCATATAGACCCCGCCAAACACCAGCGCTACAGCCAGAAATTTGAGTACCCCGAACGTATCCATTCCCCACCATACCGCTACGACGGAAGCCACGATAGGCTGCACATAATTGTACATACTGACGACAGTAGGTCTCAACCGCTTCTGCCCGACGGGAAGCAGCAAATACGTCAAAAACGTACCGAAAAATACGACGTACCCCGTACTCCCGTAAAGGGAGAACGACAACGAGGAAAATGGAATGGCAGCCACATCATGATACGCAAAGGGAAGCCAGCATATGGAAGCATACATGAACATCCACTTCATCAACGTCACCGGGGAATACCGCGATATCAATCCCTTGAAAAACACAAAATAACCGGCAACACTCATCTGCGCGAAAAGCACCAGCAGATCCCCCCATACATTGCCGGATGAATCCGCGCCTCCGGAAATCTGTCCGCTGCCGGCAATCAACAGCACCGCCCCCACCGCACTCATAAACACGCCGGACACCTTCTTCCCCGTAATAGGCTCTTTCAGGTAAAATGCCGCCATAATCATGGCAATGATCGGAGTCGTCGTCGTAATGATCGAAGCATCGGCCGGGGACGTCAAGCCAACCCCCAAAGTATAAGACCCCTGATTCAGAACGATACCGAACAAAGCCGCAAAAAACAGCATCAGCATATCCTTGGAAGCCACCTTTTCCTGCCGAGTAAAACCTGAAGCCAGCCAGAACAGACACGTTGCCCCCAGCATACGGAAAGAAGCCATTGCTACAGAACTGATTTCACCTGTGTGAAGCGCAAACTTGCACATGGGAGCCATCAACCCCCACATTGTATTGCATCCGAGCATCGCCAAATGGCCTTTGAGATTTTCATTCTTCATCTTGACAACCAGACGTAAACCGTATCTGGAAATGAACACGTCTCTTCCATCTGCGACAAGCAGTGCATTACCATCTTCCTGTGTTAAGATCAACGGCATTTCCGGATTACTCTCATAAATTCCCTCATTTCCCGTTAAAAAGAGACACATAAGAAATCACTGGAATCCCACATCGGGAAAGAGTACTTTCCCATCATGCCTCGGAAGCCTTCCCCCATCCAGACGGAAACAATTGCCAATCATATCAGGGACATGATTATCGGAAAAAGATGGAACCATGCCCTCCCCTCCGAAAGAGAATTGTCCAACATACTCTCCGTAGGCCGGGAAACTATCAGAAAAGCTCTTTCTAACTTGGAAGAAAATGGCTGGATTGCCCCGCCGCAGCATAACAGGCCTCGTATCATTACCCGCTACACACCGGATCACGATGTACAAGCTCCATTACAAGAACAACCTTCCGAGGTCATCGGCCTGATCACTCCGATACCAATCGACAGAATGCCTCAGCAAGTACTCGTTGAACTCTATGAAATAGAAAAAGTTCTCGAGTACGACAATCTACAGCTCCGGGTTTACGAAATCCCCTGGGCCATGGGGAAAAAACCCGGTCCCAAATTGGACCGACTCGTCCACGCCTCCCCCCACATATGCTGGATCCTTTACCAGACTTCTGAAGAAACCCAACTTTGGTTCAAACAACGCGCCATCCCATGTCTCGTCCAGGGTAGTAGCCACACATCGGCTTGCCTCCCCTTCATCGATACTCACTGGGAAGCCACAGCACGGCATGCGGCTACCCACCTATGGAGCCGTGGGCACCATACATCCGTCCTTTGCATTCCGGACTCTCCTCTCAAAGGCAACCAATTAATGAAAAAAGCTTTCCTTGAATTCCAAGGTGAAAAATGGAACCCGCTCTTCATTCCCATTCCAGACCAAACGGATCAATTTTTCAATCTTCTGAACAACACATTCGACGCCCACCCGGATATCACCTCATTTGTTGTTCTCAGAAGCCAGCATGCCATCACCCTCATGTCCTGGGCAGCGGCGCATTCACTCCCCATTCCGGACAAAATCAGCATCATCAGTCTCAGTTACAACCCCGTTCTGGAACACATCCTGCCTCCCATCGCTCATTACAAATCCAACATCCGTAAAACAGTACGCCGCCTCATCCGCATGCTCAGGGCACTCCGCAAAGGTACCCCTTTCCATAGTACTTATATCATCCCGGATTTTCATCAAAGAGCATCCGTCGTCCAAATACCTTTCAATCATAAATAAACATGGCCTTTTTATTATCCAATAAAAACACATATTGTTTATTATTAATTATTTATGAAATTAAATAATCAACAACTGGTCTTTTTATACATATCCGTTCCTTAACTTGCATTCGGGAAAAAATCGGGCATTTTGAATCTGACTCCCATACTTCCCTTCCCGGTCGCAAATCAGTATTTCCCCATGGAAAACAATCCTCCCCGGAATACTTGTAGTACTGGCAATTACTCCCTGTTCGCCAATACAGTCAGTCATCTGCTTTGCGATCCGGAAGGGAGACTCTTTTCTTGATATTCAAACTTGGAAGGCACAACTACATACTTCCGCATCTCTGCCATTGTTCAACGGCCGTCAAGGCATTTCCTTCCTCTCATCACCTGGATCCGACCAGCTTGCTCCTATAGCCCTCTGTCAAAGTCATACACGGATGAACTTGATTGCCATACTACTCTCAATATGACATGAATACAATAAGTCACCGGAAAATCAATTCGCCGGAACCTCCATCTCAGCCATGTCTTACCCACCTTCCTACAATACTATGAAATCCGGAGTCATTGCCGTCATTGCCCTTCTTGCTGCAGCAGGATTTTTCATCTTTTCCAACATGGGGAACCACCGTGTCCTATCAGGGTTTGCCGGTTACGTGTACACCAAACCCATCATGGGTAGCAACCAGTTCGAAGGGATCCTTATCGGACCGGCCTCCACAGGATTCACCTGGAGACGCGCCGTCAGCAAAGTCTCCATCACTCCGGAAACAACCATCGAACACTTCACAACCAAAGACAACACTGCCATCCTTGGCAAGGACAAACTCCCCATCTCCTGCCAGGCATCCATGGTCTTTCGTCTCGATCCTAAAAAGATTAAGGAATTCATGGAAGAATACGGAGGCATTGCCCAAACATCCGGTAGAAATGACGATGAAAATGCGGACGAAATCATGGAATTCGCCTACAAAAATTTCATTCAGCAACCATTCCGAACCGCCGTTCGTACAGAATTAAGCAAATACCCCGCACTCGACGCCTCCAGCAACCTCCAGAAAATATCCGACGATGTCCTCACCCAGGTCAGAAGGCGCCTGGAACAAACCCCGTTCGTCGTCGACTCCGTTGCCGTTGGTGAGACCAACCCTCCGACCCCCATCATCGAAGCCGTCGTCAACAAAGTCAAAGCCACACAGGAAAACGAACGTAAAGCCATCGAACTGGAAATCGCCCAAAAAGACATCGCCATCCAAAAAGCTAAAGGCGAAGCCGAAGGAACTCTCAAATACGAAATAGCCAAACAGGAAGCCCAGGGACGCATAGCCCAAGGGAAAGCCGAAGCAGAAGTCTCCCTTCTCAAAGCAGAAGCCAAGGCCAAAGGTACCATACTCGAAGCCAAGGCAGAAGCCGAAGGCCTTGCTCTCAAGGAAAAAGCCATGGGCCCCAACATGTTGAGGGCAAAAATGTACGACAACATGCTCAACAACGCCAAAATCTATCTACCCTCCTCCAACGGTTCAGATAAAAACTCGGCCATGTCCGTCCTGGGAGTCCTCAACCTCAACGACCAGCCGCAAAGTAAATAAACGCCATTCCGCATCCACTTATCCCGTGCCCGGCCTACTTCATCGGTAGACGGGCACGACTTGTTTCATATCCTCACCTGCATGAGTATTCCACTCAGGAATACTGGGAAAATGTCGAACGATACTCTTGCCCTTAATGACAAAATATGCAGAATCCTCCTCACACGGACAGGTGGTCGAGTGGTTTATGGCTCCGGTCTTGAAAACCGGCGTGCGGGAAACCGCACCGTGGGTTCGAATCCCACCCTGTCCGCCAAATTTTATCTGAAGCATTCTTCCAGTAAGAGCGCTTTTTATGGTTCTATCCCAATATCTGGTGGAATTGATCCCCCATATAAGCGGAAACACGGGAATAAGTAGGCCTAACAATCCATTGTCCCGAAGATCATCTCCAGCAGGAACGCCTGTCGTGAATGGGGTAGAACATCAGATCTTCCCAACGAGAAGAATACGTTTCCTGCCCGGAAAGGATTTCCGCGCCCATTCGCTTGCAAAGAATAGAAAAAATACTTTGATCATGCCGGTGTTCGACAAATCCCGGAAAATTGGGTGAACGAGAAGGAGTATCATCCACCAAGGAAAAATCAAGTTGATAGGGCAATTGCCATTGATGCAGAAAATCGGATGACAACTTGTTTTTGCAGAAAAAAGCATGTGTCGAACATATCTGGGGGGAAAGAAGAAGATTCCTGTCTCCCCGTACCGCAAAGTAATCCAGCAAATCACCCTTTGTCCAACGGAATTCGGGATGAATCACCTCAAGCTGGAACCCCATGACTCCACAGGTTGCCTCACGAAGACGTTCTGCATAAAATTCCAGTCGCCATCTTCCGGCTGGGTTCCAGTGGCATCCCGCATCGCAATAGAATAGCAAGTCTCCGGGCATCAGCTCGTCAAACACGCGACGGATCAAGTAAGGCTTCCATACCCAATAGCCAAATCCTCTGCTTCCAAGATACATTCTCTCCCCGTAGGAAGAACGAAAAGAATCATCCAAATCATGCTCATTACAAACATGGATCTTATCAAAAAAACGCATGCCTTCAGCCTGGATACGCAGACGCTGGACTGCCTTGTACATGCGGGAATCGGCAAAACTCAGAAATACGGTTTTCATCGGAATAGGTATAAATGGGGGGATCAAACAGGTAATCAACCTTGATCCATCATTCCGCATGAACTCTCCGGGAGTCAAGAAACCTCATTTAGCATATCTCACAAACAACTTAATTGAAAAATATTACACAGCTAAACATGTTCCCGTCCCATCTCCGGTACACCAGTTTTTCCAATCGCCTTTCCATTTTCAGATGAACTGATCGGAACAATCAGCGTTCCGACTTACTGTGACGATCCGACCACACCTCTCTAAGGCAAAGAGTCACAAACAACCATAAAGCAGAAAACACACTGATCAACAAACATAAATTGAATCCTAAAAAGTCCTGGCACCACCATATCCCAACAGTCAACAGGAGGATGGGAATACCGGATATTCTAAAATAAAGCAATTCCCCTTCATATTGGGCAAAAAGCGATAAGCTTTTAATCAATAAAAAGCTATCTACCAATTCAAAAAATACAAAAAGCATCGTTCTCATCACAATTTTTTTACGATCATCAATGCATTTTCACTTTTGGGACTTGGGATAAATATGGTTCATCGTCAAATAAAGTCAAACAGGAAAATCGGTTTTCCCAATCAAGAAAATCGAATCCCTAGAAACGTCGAAGCAGGAATTCCATTCACGCTTCTTCTACGATCCTTTTTTCAATACTCTTCGTAAAATTGTTCTGCGGAAGGGATGGAGAAAGATTGACCTTCCGGATTATTCGCCGGAATGATTACGAAGGTAATCGGCCAGATCGGCAATGGCAACGACAGGGTATCCGTGCGCTTCGGCGAACGCGATGACTTCGGGGAGGCGGGCCATAGAACCGTCCTCGTTAGTCAATTCGCACAAGACACCAGACGGAGAACGACCAGCCAGACGAGCTAAATCGACAGTACCCTCCGTATGTCCGGGACGGGTCAGGACACCGCCGGAGCGAGCGCGAAGGGGAAAAATATGACCGGGATGCGACAAGTCTTCCGGACAAGCGCCGGGAGCGACAGCCGCACGAATAGTCGCGATACGGTCGGAAGCCGAGACTCCAGTCGTCACACCTTCGGCAGCTTCAATGCTAATGGTGAAGGCAGTACCATAGCGGCTCGTATTGTTGGAAACCATAAGAGGCAGCCCCAGTTCATCCGCTTTTCCTTCCGTCAGGCACAGGCAGACGATGCCGCTGCAATGGCGAATCATTTGCGCCATCTGCGGTACCGTCATGCTATCGGCGGCAAAAATCAAGTCTCCCTCGTTCTCGCGATCTTCGTCATCGACAAGAAGAACCCCGCTGCCACGGCGGATGGAATCAACTGCACGCAGGACGCGTTCTTCGGAAGTCAGTCCAAATCGGGAAAGAGGAGAATTCATGACGATCTACAAAGGGTAATAATCCATTCGAAGTTACCGGGAACCGTGCTCCCGAACAAACGCCCCGTCAAGCCGATATCATGACTTGCCTGAATACTTCCCCACCCCTCGCCCCCCCATTTGATGAACAAGAAGATAATTCCTCATTGAATATTTTGATTATTCAGACATTCTTCAAGATAGATAGCTCTCCGGCATGTGACGTATGGGACAAACGCAAACCGGCAAAGCCAGTTTCGATATATGTCCTCACCTTTCCAACAAATAACCAACCATGCCATGTATTCCAACTTTCAACGCATGCTCCCCTTTTACCTCTTCTGGGGGGGGATTCATCATCCCGGCAATATTTCTGCTCTATTTGGCAGAGCGCCGGATCGACATAATCCATCCATGGATTGCAAGTGCAAAAGTAAGTTCGACCATTGCACTGATTTTTATGTTATTCTTTTATTTGACCGGCAGGATTGTTCAACTGTCATTCCTGCAAGAAAAAAACAATTGCATTTATCCAGATCTTTCTCTTATTGATCACGTTTGCTGCAAGTATTACTGGAATCTTTATCTGGACAAAAATTTTCTATAAATACGCCCTAAAACAATGCTGACGCTTACATTTTCTTCACGAATCGAGCTCGGTAAATCGTCTTTCCCATACCTTCCCAGTGGAGTTGAAAGTCCGTTTTGGGATAGAAGAAAGCATCTTCTTCCCAAGAGAGGCGGCTGAAAAGACCGCTACGCTCAATATGGTCGAGCACCCATTCATAGTATTCCTCATGATCAGTCTTGAAGAGGAATTCCCCTTCATTAGCCAAGGCGGTGTGAAGAACGGGCATCAGGCTATCCTGAATAAGACGGTTTTTGTGGTGACGCGTTTTCGGCCAGGGATCCGGACAAAGGTAGTGCAAACGCGAAATGGAACCGGGTTCCAGAAACCACTCCAGAAAATAGGAGCTCTCGATGCGCAGAACGCGCACATTCTGCAATTCCTCCTTTTCCGCCTGAGTGCAAACACCCCGCACACGCCCCAGCAAACGTTCGATCCCCAAAAAACGGCGTTCGGGGAAATGGGCCGCCATCTGCAAAAGGAAACCGCCATCGCCACACCCCAAATCAACCTCGAAAGGCTCGGGCGAACCGAATATATCCATCGGTGAATAACGGCAAAAAAAATCGTGAGGGACAAAGGCAACCGGCATCATGCGATAACAAACTGGAAAAAATGGTAATGACGCCCATAAAGTGCAGGACTTCACCCTGCGTGTCAAACAGGAAGATGGACGAACCTATAACGGATGTTCTTTTTGCATTGTGCAAATTCCACAACCGTCTTATACGATAATGGCATGAAAGGATGGCGCATGGTCAGCATCGCAGCCCTGCTGGGCATTTTTCTCCCCTCGTGTTCGTCGTCCCCCAAATCGGAAGACTATCCGGGCTATATGACTCGTCCCTACACGATCCGCGGTAAAAAATATGTACCGATGAGCGTCGAACGTGCCTTGTATTTTTCTCAAACGGGAATCGCTTCCCACTACGACGAATCCGGTTTTTGGGGGTTCAGTTCCGGAGAAACCTCCATCGGAGAAGATGTTCGTCCCTGGCACCTGCATGCAGCACACCCGTACCTGCCCCTTCCCTGCGAAGTTCGGGTCACATCGCTCCGTACCGGGAAATCCGTCAAGGTACGGGTCAACGACCGGGGGCCCTTCGTCAAAGGCAGAGTAATCGACCTGAGTTCCGCTGCCGCCAAAAAACTGGGATTCCGACATGCCGGGCTGGAAAAAGTCCACATTCAGGTACTCTCTGTCGGCGACGGCAAATGGAAACGCAAAAGCCCTGTTTTCCACTGACGTCCATATTTCCGTTTTCCCATCACAACAATTTCATGACCATGAACACGACATCCCCGTTAAAAATCGGCATCCTCGGAGCCGGTTCCATCGCTTCTACCATGGCTCATACTCTCTCCCGGATGGAGGGAGCCGAATGCGTCGCCATCGCTTCGCGAACTCCGGATAAAGCCCGGGAATTCGCGCACGCCCACGGTATAGCCTGTTCCTACGGTTCCTATGAATCCATGATGAAAGATCCGGACATCGAGCTGGTATACATTGCTACCCCCCACTCCCAGCACGCAGAAAACGCCGAGCTCTGCCTTAGCCACGGCAAGCATGTCCTATGTGAAAAAGCATTCACTGTCAATGCAACCGAAGCCGAACGCATCATTGCTCTGGCCCGTGCCCGGGGATTACTCCTTGCTGAAGCCATCTGGACGCGCTACATGCCTTCCCGCCGCATAATCGACGAGATCCTTGCCGGCGGAGCCATCGGCACGGCAACCTCGTTGTCGGCCAACCTAGGCTATTCCCTTGGACATGTCGGACGGCTGCAAGATCCGGCCCTGGCCGGAGGTGCCTTGCTTGATCTGGGTATTTACCCGCTCAACTTCGCCGCCATGTTTTTCGGCCACGACATTCGGGAGACCATCAGTTCCGCCATCATGACCGATCGTGGAGTCGATGCTTCCAACAGCATCACCCTCTGCTACGAAGACGGACGCATGGCCTGCCTCCACAGCAACATGCTGGCCATGACGGACCGCCACGGCTACATCTTCGGAGACAAAGGCTATATCTCCGTGACCAACATCAACAACTGCGAAGGAATTAACGTTTACAACCTCAAGCGCGAACTCTCCGCCCATTACGACGTCCCTCCCCAAATCAGCGGTTATGAATACCAGGTAGAGGCTTGCGCACGGGCCATCCGAGATGGACGGACGGAATGCCCCGATATGCCCCACGAGGAAACCCTCCGCATGATGCGCCTCATGGATGCAATCCGGGCTTCCTGGGGCATGAGATTCCCCATGGAATAAAGCAGGATTAATTGGAGACGGTCACGGTCATCCCGACCGGACACAGCTCATACAGTTCTCTGGCAACTTCCTGCGGCAAGTGGATACACCCGTGTGACGCCAGCATGGGAGGATCCGGCACTTCTCCTTCATGAAGAGCACAGGAGCCGCTGAACCACATTGTGTACGGCATGGGAGCTCCGGAAAATTTGGCCCCGGCCGGTACGCTGTTCTTCCTCCTGTCCGCATACCGGACGACCTGCTTGCCGTCATCGTTGTAAATGCTGCCGTAAAGGGATGAATAATGAACGAGTTCCTTGCCATAGATTTTGAAGTTCCCCTTCGGGGTGGAGTGACCGGGAATACCCGTACTCAGGGGAAAGACAAGCGCCTTTTTTCCGTCGACGAACAGGGTACCCTTCTGGTTGTCGATCGAAACGTGCATCTTCAATGCTTTGCCGGAAGCATCGGCCATCAGAGCATTATCCCTGTAGTTCCTGCCATGGTAGGCAGGTTCCCCCGGAGAGGTCACCGCCAAGCCATTGTCCCCGTCCGTTCCCACCGAGGAGCAGGAGCTCCATAACACCAATCCCGCCACTGCGGCTACTGTCATCCATGCGTTTTCCATGTTTGATCCCTCCTTAATCAGTTCCAGAGGAAAAAGACCATTATGGCTTCCTCCGCCTACCTCTGAAACAATTTACCGCTATCCGACGTTGAAACCCTGACGCACAACATGACAAAACCCGGTATCATCAAGATACCGGGCTTATCAAACAGAGAGAAAACGTCAGGAGAACTCCTATCTATCAGGATTTCGGCTTATCCAGGCTCCACTCGTCCTTCCACTCGATCTTCATCTGGTGGCCGTCCCACTGAATCGGCAGCCATACATAACGACCATCGATAGCATTGGCCGGACGCCACTGGTCGGCAATGAACACATACTCCATTTTCCCGCGAACAGGAACCGGAAGAATAAACGTGCTTTGTCCTCCGAAAGTCGTATGGGAATTGGGACCTACACAAGGGTTCTTCAACTCTGTCCACGGGCCCAGAATATTTTTCGCATAGGCGGAACGTGCCGTATTGGGCGCCCAGCCCGTACAACCGGAGGCTATCAGGTAATAGAATCCGTCCTTTTTGCAAATGGCGGGAGCCTCCATAAAACGCCCCGGAAACACGCGGACGAACTTCCCGGAATGCGTCGTAAAGTCATCGGATAGTTCGGCAATATGCATCGTCCCGTTTTCCTCGGAGGAGAAAATGTGGTACCCTTTTCCATCCGTATCGACAAACAGGGTCATGTCGCGGGCCATCTGCCCCTTTTCAAAATCCCGTTTGAACATGGCATATTCATTCATGCCATCCGGATAATTGCTCGAATTCAGAGAAGGAGCCTTCGGCGCATTTTCCATGGTCTTCTCCTTCTCGGGCATATTCAGAGGCCATTTGCCCGGATTCGCACGCAGGGCGTGAAGAAATTTGTACGGACCGGTCACTTTGTCACTGACGGCAACCCCGCTCATGGCATCGCCATACCCATGGCCTTTGCGTTCCAGATGGAACCACATCACATACTTGCCGGTCTTTTTATTGTAGATCACCTTGGGACGTTCCAAAATACACCCTTTGGCAATAGGGCTATCCGGGGATTCCTCGACAGCCAGGGCAATCCCTTCATCCTTCCAGTTATACAAATCCCTGGATGAGTAGCAATGCACCCCTACTTGGGCATAATTACCGGCATCGCCTTCCACCTTGTGCTCTCCAAACCAGTAATACGTCTTCCCCACTTTGCAAAAACCGGCCCCATGACCATTAATGGCAACCCCTTTGTCGTCGTACCAAAGCTGCCCCGGTTTGAAAGAGGTATTCCCAACGGAAGGCAATGCGGCAAGACACGGGAGCAAGGAGCCGGCTAACAGAATGAATTGGATGATTTTTCTCATGATCTTGTCAAGATACGATAAGAAAACGGCAACCTTTCACAAGCAGATACGTTAAAATACGGATAAAACAGACACATTCCGGCAAAGTTACAAGCGTCATCAACAACAAACACGACAGGATGAAGCCAACTGGCATTGCCAATGGGAAGTCCTTGTGGTAACGTCAGGCACCATGCGATATTGGAACTTTATCATTTTCATGCTGATTGCCATGTTCGGCATGATTCCGAAAGCCGGGGCAACCGAGCAAGACAATGACAACAAGATTTACTACACCGGGAAAGTCGTCGTCATTCCCATCGGTGAAGAAACCTTGGCCAATACTCAGAGCTTCGGCTTCATGAACCGTACCCTGAAACGAGCCAACGACGAACAGGCTGCGGCTATCGTCTTTGAACTCAACACTCCCGGAGGCCTCGCCTGGGAAACCAGCGAACTGATGATGAAAGGCCTCTATCCCATGAAAGTTCCAACCTTCGCCTTCGTCAACACCAAGGCCATGTCCGCCGGTGCCCTTGTTGCGTCCGCCTGCGATTCCATCTATATGGCCCCCGTATCTTCCATCGGCGCCGCAGGTATCGTCAATTCCACTGGTGAAGAAATGGACCCGATGATGCGCAAAAAGGTAGAAAGTGCCTTTTCCGCCTTCACCCGTTCCGTCGTGGAAGAAAAAAATCATAATTCGGAACTCATCCGGGCCATGATGATCCCTGCATCCAAAGACGAAACCTTCGGCCCCGTCAAACTGGCCAAAGGAGAACTCCTTACCCTGACAGGCAAAGAAGCAGTTTCTCCCGGTTCCGACGGCAAACCGTTGCTGGCCAAAGGTATCGTCAACAATGTCAAGGAACTGCTGGAGAGGGAACACATAACAGCCCCAGTCGTTACAGCTACGCCAACCGGATTCGAACGCATTGCCTTGTGGATCGCCTGGGCTTCCCCCTTCCTCATCCTGATAGGGATGGGGGCCGCCTATATCGAAATGAAAACTCCGGGATTCGGAATCGCCGGAGCCATTGCCGCCCTGGCATTTGCCCTCTTCTTTTTCGGCAATCACATCGCCGGCAACCTGGCAGGTTACGAAACGGCGGCATTGTTCGTCGTCGGATGCATCCTGTTGCTCGTTGAAATTTTTCTGGTTCCCGGAACCTTCGTCAGCGGACTGCTGGGCGTCTTGTTAATCATCGCCGCCCTGTTCAGCGGCATGATCAGCCTGGCTGACATCAATTCCCTGTTGCGGTCAGGAGATTTCTCCGTGGAATCCATCGCCAGCGTTTCCCTTCTTCCTTTGACCAAGCTTGCTGTCGGCATGGCGGGAGGCATGGTACTCATCATGTTGCTCATGCGTTTCCTGCCGGATTCCCCTCTCTTCCGCTCCCTGTCCAACAACTCCGTCAGCGGAGGCCAGGACGCAGGTGCCGCAGTCGGCGTCTCCGCTACCGGAGCTACCATCGGTTCTCTCGGAGAAACGGTTACGGAACTGAAACCGAACGGTAAAGCCCTCATTCATGGAGAAATTTACGAGGTTTGCTCTCGACAAGGACTACTCATCAAGGGTACCCCTGTTCGCGTCATTGAAAAACGCGCATTCGACCTCATCGTCGAAGCGGCCGATATCCCCGCGCCCCAACAAGAAGCAGGCAACCAGCCTGAACAATAAAATTACACCTCTCCATCCCTCACACACTACAGCCATGCCAGTTACCGTAGGATTCATCTCCCTTGGATGCGCCAAGAATCTCAACGACTCCGAAATCATGATCGGCCACCTCCAAAAGGCCGGAATGACCATGACGCCCGATCCGGATCTGGCAGATGTCGTCGTCGTCAACACCTGTTCGTTCATCGATAAAGCCAAAAAGGAATCCATCGACACTATCCTCGGAGTCGCCCAAGCCAAGGAACGAGGCGAATACCCCAAGGAACAAAAACTGGTTGTTGCAGGATGTCTCGCCCAGCGCTTTTCCAAGGAACTGCCCGATCTCCTGCCAGAAGTAGACGCATTCATCGGCCTGGATCAGATCACGGCCCTTCCGGACGTCATCACCAGCATCATGACTGGCACGCTTGGAGATCGCAATCTCGTCTCCGACAAATCCACCTACATCCCGGACTACGACACCCCACGCTTTCGTCTGACACCCCGGCATAGCGCCTACATCAAAATCGCCGAAGGCTGCAATCACACCTGCACCTTCTGCGTCATTCCCCAAATCCGGGGCAAGCATCGCAGCCGATCCCAGGAAAGCATCATCCGGGAAACACGCATGCTCGTCGAAGCCGGAGTCAAAGAGATCAACCTCATCGCCCAGGACTCCACTTACTACGGCATGGACCGCTGGCAGGACGGCAACCGTCCCACTCCCCGCAGCGGAGTCGACTCTACCAAGGGAGAATCCCTCTCCACCCTGATCCGCGAACTCAATGCCATCCCCGGCGACTTCTGGATCCGCATCCTCTATACCCACCCCGCCCACTGGAGCGACGAACTCATCCGCACCATCTCGGAATGCCCGAAAGTCGCACGCTATGTGGATATTCCCCTCCAGCACATCTCGGACAACATGCTCTCCTCCATGCAACGCCAAACCAATGGAGACTACATCCGAGATCTCCTCCGCAGAATGCGTTCCGGTGTCCCCGGCATGGCCATCCGGACCACCTTTATCACCGGTTTCCCCGGTGAAACGGAGGACGACCATCGGGAACTTATGGATTTCATCGAAGAATTCCGATTCGAACGTGCCGGCATCTTCACTTACTCCCGCGAAGAAGGCACTAAGGCATACAAAATGCCTAACCAAGTACACCACCGCACCAAAACGCGACGGGCCAACGAAGCCTCGGAACTCCTCGCCCGCATCGCCGACGAAATCGGTCAGGAACAAATCGGCAAAACCATCCGCGTTCTTGTCGAAGCCCCCGGTGTCGCACGTACGGCATGGGATGCTCCGGACATCGACGGCTCCGTATCCGTCCCGGAAGACCTTCCCGTCGGTCAATTCGCCGACGTCCGCATCATCGACGCAGTCGCCTACGATCTCGTCGCGGAAAAAGCCTGAAGCGCTTCTACACCAGATCCTCCATTCCTCATCCCGGTTCCGTCTTGTCCTGTTTGTCGGACGGAATCGGTCTTACTTTTTCTTTCCCTGTTCGTCTTTTACAAAAGAGATATGCCATCCGGAACCGGGACAAAACATGTGCAGTTCCTTTCCAATCAGGGCTAATGCGTGAACCTCTCCATTAGATGTACGGAATGAATGGATATTACCCCGCTCGGAAGATCTCACATAGCTTAAATCCTTATTGGAATAATTCGCCGCCCGGGAGCTATCAACTTTGAGCCACGAACCACCGTTTATCTCTTTCCAGGAGCCCATGAATCTGGGATCCGGCCATTTGGACGCTGAAGCGGCATTCCCCCTCTCAAGCGTCTCCCTGGTTTCGTTGATCAGATTGTTGATTGCAATGGCTCCATCCAAATCGCTACGGGCGACCGCCTGCTTCTTTTGCTGCTCCAGAGCCGCAAGATATTTCCGATAGAGAGGCATGCATAGCCGGGCGCATTTCCCTGCATATTCAGACTTCAATTGATCCAGTTCTTTCCCTCCCGGTCCTGCGGGGGCTTCTGCTACAAGATCCGTCTTTCCCCACTTGGAAAACTGACAGATTTTATCAGGCTCATATCTAAACCACAAACGATTGATCTCGCTACGAAACACCAGAATATCACCTTCCGAAAGCTCCGTATTGATTGAATCTCCACTGGGGCTCAAAGTTTCATGAAGCTTGGCCTGCAAATGAGAACCATCGGCATTAAGGGCGTGTACCAGCTTCGTTGCCTTTTCAAGCCACTGCCCCGGGATCACGAGAGAAGAGCCCGTCGACTTCCACAACGAGTCGGGAGTCGTATTCATGATTTCCAGTTCTGCCTTCAGACTCTTACACATATCGAAGTCGGAAAGAGCCACGTACTTCTGCAGCAATCCCTGCAACTGTTTTTTATATTCGGCAATCACAGGGCCACAAAATTCGCTACACTTGGAATTAAACGAAGAAACAAGCTTTGATGTAGCAGGCGGTACTTCGGCCTCCTGGGCTGATACTGTCCACCCCCCAAAGAGAGCTCCTACAACAATAGTAAAAATAACCGGTTTCATCTTCTAAAAATCCTTATCTTTCTAATATATCATTAAAAAAATAACGTCAAGATCTTAGTATTCTTCCTCCACATCCCAACGCATCAGTCCGCATACACCGTACCTGCCGTTACGGTACCTTCGTCGCAGTCGTACGCCACCCGGAAGCGGGAATAAACACATACAGACAATCTCCTGCAAAGGCAAAAATGCGGACTTCCCCCGACGAATGGAGACAGGTATGGACATTGCCATGTTCGGAAGACTTCACGTAGGAAAACTCTTTGAGCGTTTCCCCATTTTCATTGTACAAGGAAATCGTCCTGGAGGAGTCAATCCTATATGAACACCCACTGTCGGCTTCCTTCCAGAGACCGGCAAGCCGTGAATCCGGCCATTTTTCCCTTGCGGATGCCGCCGTACTGGACAGCACTTTATCTTTCTCTTTCTCGATTCTTCTATGGATTGCCAGAGCGGCATCAAGATTGCCGCGACTTATTTCCTGCTTTCTCGCTTTGTGCAAAGACTGAATGTACTTCACGGAGAGAGGAGTACAAATCCGGGCACAGCGGGCACTGAACTCTGAACGCAATGCCCCCAATACGTCCTGTGTCCCGGATTTTGTCTTTTCCATGCGACTGAGGGATCATTTGGTGAACTGGCACATTTTCCCCTGATCATACCTCACCCAAGCGAGTATCTGTCCAAGCTCAGATTGGGAAAAGATAATACAATGTTTGAAAATTCGTTTTACGATTTATCAAACATATAAAACGTAAGATGATCTTGGCAAGATACGTTCTAGTGGTATATCGAATTCATTTCCGACATGAAAAAAACATTTCACACAACCATTTCCCTGCTTTTGCTGGCTTTTATAAACGGATATGCGGAAGGTTCTCCGAAATCATACAGTGGTGTCTATCCTCACCTTGCATTTTATAATAATGAAGGGGAGTGCGGTACCGGAGCCATTGTCCCTTGGGCCGGAAATCTATGGGCGATGACGTATGGTCCCCATCTTCCTCATGGTTCTTCGGACAAACTTTATCAGATTTCTCCGGATCTGAGGATGACTGTCAGAGAGGAGAGTATCGGCGGAACGCCGGCTAATCGATTGATCCATCAGGAGAGCGGTCAGTTGTTTATGGGACCGTATGCGATTGATCAGCATGGGAACGTGCGCGTAATTCCCTATAGCATCATGCCGGGCCGTCTTACGGGAAGTGCCCGTCATTTGAAACATCCGGAGTCCAGGCTGTATATTGGTACCATGGAGGAAGGATTTTACGATATCGATGTCAATACGCTGGAAGTCAAAACACTCTATGCCGATGACAATAAACCTCTGAGTGAAGAACAAAAGAAAAAGGGAATTACCAAGGCTGCTCTTCCCGGGTGGCACGGCAAAGGGCTTTATTCCGGGCAGGGAGTACTCGTGTTTTCCAACAATGGAGAAACGGGAAGTCAGGCGCTGAAACAATATGATCTCGAATCGGGCGTTTTGGCGGAATGGGACGGAAAGAAGTGGAAGGTTGTCCGCAGAAACCAGTTTACTGAAATCACCGGTCCGGGAGGAATCTCAGGAAATCCCAGACCGGAAACGGATCCGATATGGGCGGTGGGCTGGGACCATCGCTCTCTTCTGCTTGGCCTGCGAGACAAGGGAAATTGGAATTTTTTCCGTCTCCCTAAAGCCAGCAACACCTATGACGGTGCTCATGGCTGGAATACGGAATGGCCTCGTATTCGCAACGTTGGCCCGGAAGATCAACCGCGTTATCTGATGACGATGCATGGTATGTTCTGGGATTTTCCTGCAACGTTCTCTATCGGTAAAACAGCCGGCATTCGGCCTTTGTCTGCATATTTGAAAGTAATTGGAGACTTTACACGTTGGAATAATCGTCTCGTTTTCGGTTGTGATGATACGGCCGAAAAAGAATTCCTTAATTCCCGTTCCATCAAAGGGAAAATCAAAGGTCCGGGGCAATCCAATTCAAACCTCTGGTTTACTTCGCCGGACATGCCCGGAAAACTCGGTCCCCGGACCGCGTGCGGCGCTGTCTGGATGAATGACCGAGTCAGGGCTAACGAACCTTCCGATCCTTTCCTTTTTGCAGGCTGGGATCACAAGGGAGCTTGGATTAAAAACGATGGAAATCAATCTGTCTCGATAGATTTCCAAACGGACGCTTCAGGGTCGGATTCATGGAAATCCTCATGCAAGGTTTCATTGCCGGCAGGAACATCTCGCTTTGTATCGCTCAATAACGTCAAACATGCGGAATGGATTCGTGTCGTAACTGATCGGAATGCGGATATGAGTGTCGAATTCGTGTATCGTGCCGATGATACCCGCACCACGGAACCCGATGCTATTTTTAAGGGACTTGCGTTCGTATCGGACGAAACATCCCTGGGAGGACTCCTGTATTCCCGTGGAGGAAACCTCCGTACAATGGGCGTGCTGGCCGGGCAATTCTCCGGCGGAAAATTCACGGAGTCCGGTTTCTATGAACTTGATGCCGACATGAACCTCGTTCTCAGGGAAAAGGCTTCGGGCCCGGCCGCTCAATATACGCGGGAATCCTATGCCATTGCCCCCGGCAAGCTGGAAATGGACGATGCCTCGGTTCTGATCAAAGACGACGCCGGTCGCAGATGGCGCCTTCCCAAGGGCAATGCCGCTTTCGGCCCTTTGGAAAAGGCGGGAGCCATGCGGGTCTGCCGGGAAGTGGCTACGGAACGCGATTTGTTCCATGCCATGGGTACATTTTACGAACTGCCTGCTGAAAATGCCGATGGATTTGCCAAAATCCGTCCTATTGCCACCCATCCGTTCCGTATCCATGACTATGCTTCCTACCGCGGGATGTTGATTCTGAGCGGCCTTGATCCAGAATCCTCCCAAGGCAACCCCCATGTGATCGCTTCCAAGGACGGCAAGGCGATGGTTTGGGCCGGCGTTATTGACGACCTGTGGAAACTTGGCAAACCTACCGGGGAAGGTGGCCCGTGGAAGGATTCTGCGATCAAGTCCGGAGAAGCCTCCGACCCGTACTTGATTGGTTTTTATGATAAGCGCTTCATGAAATTGAGCCACAAGTCCGACTTTCCCGTAACCTTTGTTATTGAAGCCAACCCAATCGGCCATGGCCCGTGGATGATCTACAAGACGGTGACCGTCAAGCCCGGAGAAGTTTGGGAACATGAGTTTCCGTCGGATTTTGATGCTCGCTGGATTCGTCTTTCGGGGGACAAGGATACGACTGCCACTGCGTGGCTGATTTATGAATGAATTGCTTCTATCCGCATTCATAGCAAACATGCCGAAACGGACAAATTGGAAATAATATAATAATTAAATCATTGATGATGAATACAATTTACAAAAACATTTTGTCTAGTCCTGAATTTTGGGCCAAAAAGCGATGCTTCCATCCCGGAAGATATCAATCGGGAATTCCGGGCTTTGGACGAAAGAATCAGGAAAGATGGTTATCCTAAACCAGAAGACATGGAAGGAAAAACGCATGGGAGAATCGACAATAACGAAACTATTAAAACGGCCCGATAACCGTATCATGTCCGGATTCTCTTCTTTTGTATCCCTGTCATCTTTTGATTAATCAAACATCTGCAAACAAATCCTCTTTATGAAACTCAGACTTCCTATTCAACTGCTATCTATCGTCATTTCCTCCCTGGTGTCTGCCTCCTCCGCCTTGTCTGCGGATAAAACGTGGTCGGGTACCGGAAATTGGAGTGATGCATCCCACTGGTCCGGTAATACACTCCCGGCCACGGGCGATAATTTGAAAATAACCGACAACGCTGAACTGATGGTAGACGGCACATATACGATTGCCGACATATCTATCGCCTTGTCCGCAGGAAAGAAGGTCATCATCAAGGGGGGAGGAAGTTCCTTTGGAATCCTTCATTTCTCTGGAACGGGCAATTTGACAACTGGAGGACAAATTCAGTTGGGAGACGGGATCAACTCTTTTACGTTGCACAATACTTCGACGGCCGATAACCGGATCGCCATTAATGGTGCTACGGAATTGGTCGTTCAAGAGAAGACGAACCTGGAAGTAAATAGGTTGATTGTCGGCAATACTGAATCTAAAGGAGCGTCGTTGGTGCTAAATGGTGGAACTATTAAAATTACCAAGAATACGACAGCTTTTGCGGAAGTCGCCCCTTTCGTTATTTCCCATTATGCTAATTCAGGTTCATCCAGTACGGTCGTAATCAATTCCGGGCTTTTGGACGTTTGTACCGGTGCCGGAGTTGTAGGTGTTCGCGGCAATGCTTCGTTGGACGTAAGGGGAGGAGTGGCCGATTTCAAAGTACTTTATATGGGGGGTTATACGGGAGTAGCTATTGAGAGCGTTTTGAAATTACATCATGAAGGCAGGTTGAATTTGGGAGAGGGAGGGTTGAAGGTTGGCGGAACAGGAACAGAAGCCAATATCTCTATTCAGCTTGGCGACGGAGGGGTTCTTGGTGCGTTTGCAGATTGGGAATCGAGCTTGACTATGACATTGACGGGTACGGATCAAGGAATCATCATTGATACTTCGCATGCCGTAGTATCCTCTGATCCTGAGGAAGGTGTCCCGGCGAACCATAAAATAACCTTGAGCGGGAAATTGACGGGAAATGGAGGGTTTGTCAAGGAAGGAGCGGGAACTCTTGTCCTGATGGGAGAGAATAACGACTATCTGGGGCTGACGAAAATTGTTGAGGGTATGCTTCAGGTGGGTACTGGAAACTGGTCCAATGGGAAAACTGCTTCTTTGGGTAAAGGAAAAATCCTGATTTCAGAAGATGGTACTTTGGGAGTTTCGACAGGAAAGCTTCTGGATTTGAACAATGAAATCGAGACGCTGGATGGAGCTCATTTCCGTATTCTTGACGGGATGTATAAGTCTACCGTGAATTATAGACTGTCCGGTTTGGTTTCCATGAACGGTGCATTTAACTTGGTAGCAACCTGGTCTGAAAAGCCCATGGAAATTACCGGTAAACTGACGGACGGAACGATAAAAGGGAAGGGTAAAATCACTTTCAAAACGCCAGATGACAATGGATCGTTAAATATCTATATCTTGAATCCCGATAATGATTATTCTGGAGGAACAGTCGTCGGAAATAAAATTAATTTAATTTTAGGTAATGATCCCAATACACCTAGTGGTTCATTGGGTAGCGGCCTTGTTGAAATGCAGACTGGCAGTAAATTGCAGTTAAGATCTCTTCCTGTTTCCTTTCATAATGACTTTATATTTGGAAACAACTCCTCAATCGCTATTCAGGGAGGGGATGATTATATATTTGAGGGAGCCATGGCATTGATGGGAAATTTATCCATTAATGATGCATGGGGGAGAAATTATAGCTTGAATGGTATTCTATCTGATTATGATAGCACAGTAAAAGGATCTTTGACATTGAATCATGCAAATGGCATAACAACTGCTACTCTTGCCGGTGACAATACGTATTCGGGAGGAACGACCATTGCATCAGGCGTTTTGCTGAATTTGGGTGTCGAAGGTGGGACCACAGGTACATTGGGAACGGGAGATATCACTTTGAACGGGGCTCTTCAGTTCAACCGAACGAATACCTATGAAATACGGAACAATATTTCCGGTAGCGGTAGAATTGTTCAACATGGATCGGGGACGACGATTCTCTCCGGGACAAATACCTACACCGGTGAAACGAAGTTGGAAGACGGTATCTTGCAAATCGCGTCCATGGATTCCCTAGGTAATGGAGGTCCGATCGTATTTTTCGGAGGGTGTCTATTGGCATCGGGGAATCTGGAGATGACGGGACGGCAGATCACCGTTGGGAGTGGTCAATCCCTTCATTTTGCCGCAGCTGATGGCAAATCAATGACAATTCTCGACGGCTTGCCCTTCTCCGAGGGAGCGCTGAATAGCAATTCTTTCATCGGTCGGGAGGGGAGTACTGGAACAATTCTTCTGAAAAATCTATCGGACAATGCCGTCCTGGGAGGAACGCTGGCAGTAATGGAAGGCGCCGGGCTCAATCTGTCTTCGGCTAATGTGTCTTCGGCGGTTATCGTAAAAGGAACGCTTGCCTCCATAGCCGGAACTCTTTCGAAGGATTCAGGAATTTTGCGCATCGAAATGGGAGCGGACGATACCCTAGCGGGACGTCTTGAAGCCGTTTCCGGCTTGCTGGAACTTGTGGGAGTCGAGGGACAGTCCTTCAATCTTGATTTAGTGGGAGTACTGTCTGGTTCTCAGGTCTCCCTGGGAACGAATATATACGTTACTGCAGGTAATGAATCGAAGACAGCAACTGTTACGGCGGCAGAACTACTGAAGCTTTCCGGTGGTGTCTTGGAGATTGTCAATGCATCGGTAGAGGCAAAGGGCCTCTCGTTTTCTTCTTCCAATTCATCCCTGTTCCTTCATGGAGAAAGCCTGACGATCGGTTCGGAAAAGATCACCGGTTCGGCGGGGACGTTGGAACTGGGCGGCGGTATGCTCAAGTCGTCGGCTGCGTGGAGCACGACCCATGTCGCCGTGCTTTCGGCGACGGGCTCCGATGCGACGACGATCGACACGACGGGTGGGGACATCACCCTGTCGGGAAATCTTTCCAACAAATCGGGCGTGGTGTCCGTGAACCTGGTGAAGTCGGGTTCGGGCGTGCTGACGCTGGGAGGAGACAACGCCTCGCTCTCCGGCAGCATCAAGGTGACGGGGGGAACGCTCAAGGCGGCTTCCTCCACGGCCTTCGGGGCTGCGTCTAACGAAATCCTGACGGAAGGGGCGAAAATCGACCTCAACAGTCAGACCCTGTCCAACGCGCTGGTCTTTTCGGGAGATTCGACGCTGTCGGGAACCTCGGCGGGCTACGCCGGAGCGGTGCATGCCAAGTCGGGAACACTGACCTTGTCGGACGCCTCCGCCGTCCTGAAGGACGTAAGGGTCTCGGCGGGAGCGACACTCAAAGGTACGAATCTGACGATAGGAGGTACTCTGACGTTGGATCTTTCCGACATGCTCACAAGGGACAATTCCCCGTATGTTCAAATGGTTGATCCTCTTGGAGGAACGACTTCGTTGAAACTGGACAACTTCCTCCGTACAACGGAGGATCAGGCCGCCGGTGCATACAAGCTGATCTCTGTCACAGGGGATTCCGCCTTGGATGCGGGTGATTTCATTTGGGATAGGAAAAGTGTTTCAACGGATTCCTACCTCTACACGCTGGTAACTTCGGTAGATGGGGATACCAGTAACAAGGTTCTCTATCTGCGCTTGGCCCGCATCGGTACCTGGGTCTGGAACAGCGGTAATCCCGGCTATACGGGGTCGGAATGGGGAGGAAATATGGAATCTCCTTGGGATCAACAGGGCTTTCCGGGAGGACCGGATGGACAGAAAGTCCAGTTCGACGATGCCGCCTCAATGAAAACCGTGACGATTTCCGGGACGGTTTTTCCCTGGTCGTTAGATATCATTAATAGTTCCGGCAACGATTATCTCTTCCAAGGGAAAGGTTCCACGAACGACGGCATCGGCGACTATGGCGACGTTAGTGTTTCGTTGACCAAGAAAGGTGCCGGCAAGCTTTCTCTGGCATCCAATCTCAAGAATACCTATTCGGGAGGGACTTATCTCTACGACGGTACGATTGAAATGGGGAACTCCGATTCCCTGGGAACAGGGATTGTCGATTTCCTGGGCGGTACGTTGGGCAACGTCGCGGGAACGGATGTGACGATTACCAACGTGTTGACCGACGCCATTCCCGAATCGGCTATCGGCATCACGGACAAGCAGGCCATCAAGCTTCTTGCCGCTCCCGGGACAACGCTGATAGTAGACCATTCCTCGGGCGGCGGCCTCGTCTTCGATGACTCCGGTAGGAACGATGCGGCAGTCTCCATCTCCGGTACGGGACTTGTACAATTGTCCGGACTGGCTGCTGACGCGAAACTTTCCGGAACGGTTTCCGTTTCAGACGAATCTTCGCTGGAACTGGTCAATATAGTCCAGCAAGGTTCGGTTACCCTCTCCGGGAAACTCTCCGGCGTGGCGGGTACCCTTGAAAAAACTTCCGGTACTCTCGTTCTGAACCTCCTCAACGAAAGGGACACCTTCGGCGGTACGTTGAAGGGCGCCACCCTCACCGTCAGCGCCGTCGGTTCGGCGGCTACCGACAAATCCCTGGGACTTTCCGGCACGATGTCGGCCTCCGGTCTGATCCTTTCCGACGGAGCCGAACTCAAGCTGCTTTCCAACGGAAAACTTGCCGTCGATGGGACCATCTCCGTCAACTCCGACTCCGGCCTCACCCTCGCCGGCGGTACGCTGACGCTGGGCAATGCTTCCGGGGTTGCGACAGATGATGTCCTCTCTGACTCGCAAGGCACGGTCACTTTAGGCAACGGAACTCTCACCGCGGCCACAGGCAGCTCGGGCTGGACAGCCTCCCACTCCATGACCCTTTCGGGCACGGGCGAGAACGGAACTCTCGTCAGCCCCGGCGACGGACAGACTGTGACCCTGGGCGGAGTCCTGAACGGCTCCGGCCTCTTGACCAAGCAAGGGGGAGGCATCCTCGTCCTCGGCAGCGGCGGCAATACCGTCTCCGGCGAGATCGCGTTGAAAGAAGGCCGTCTCGAACTTGCCGACGGAGCCAGCCTCGGCACATCCCATGTTACCGTCTCGAGCGGTACTCTCGAATTGAACGGCATGGCCTCCTCCGGATCCTCTCTGACGGTACGGGGCGGCGCCCTGTCCGGAGCCTCGAACTACGCCCCCGCAGGCGGAGTCTCAGTCGAACTCACCGGCCAGGCGACACCCGTCGTCCTGGGCGGCCTCAACGGCAGTGCCCTCACCCGCCTTCACCTGGGCGAGGGAACATCCTCCGGCGGTCTCGACTACGGCAGTTCCATCACCGGGCTCACGGGCAATATCTCCATTTCCGGCGCCACA
>NZ_JARWNC010000011.1:0-23238 GCF_029854675.1 Akkermansia sp. N21169
ACAATTATTCCCTGACGGACACGTACACCAAGGGCCGCCAGAACATGTTCCGAAGCTGGCTGATTTCCGACAGCCGCATGGAATTCCTGACCCGCTTGAATTCCGTCTCCCAGGACCTGGGGCAGGACCGCGCCGACCGGGGACGCAAAATCCTTCTTCTCGGCGAAGGGACTCTGGGATTGCGCGCCGACCGCAAGGACGAAATCTATGCCGGGCTCGTGCAGGTGGACGACTCCACCAACGTCATGCTCGACACGGTCTCCAAGAAAAACTCCCGGACGGTCAAAAACATCGCCTGGTGGGTCAGCGCGGAAAACCAGAAGGCGCGGATCAACCTGCCTGCCTACAAGGACAGGCTCCGCCAGGATGTGGACAAACTGAGGGCGACATGGAACACCCCTCCTCCGGACAATTCCTCCATCCGGGAGCTCGCCTCGCTCAACAGCACCCTTTCCACCGATGGAGGCAATGCCTACGATGAACAGGTATCCCGCCTGATTACGCGCGGCACCGTCCTGCTGCAGGCCCGCAATTCCCGTGACATTCCCAGCCTCTTCCACGACGTTTCCCTGTATGCCTCCGGTCTGCAGACGGACTCCAAGTTCGGCGGGTTGAAGAAGGACATGAACATCATGATGTCCCAGAAGGAAGTTCCCGACGAATTCCGGACGGCCAGCCATGACGTCGGCCTGCGCCCGTACAACAATGAAGACGGCAATGCGGCCGTCACCGTGCGTCCGATCGCGTCGTGGCCGCAATTCTATTACTGGTCCAACATCTGGGACGGGGCGACGGTGCGCAACGGCCAGGACGCCTCGGCGACACTGAAGTGGGACGGCAAAAGACCCTATACGCTAGTTGCGGCTGATGCCGAAGCTGCATCGACGATGATGAACAACCGCTACACGTACATGCGCAATCCCATTATGCTGCGACAGTACAACTTCATCGGGTACGTCTATTCGACTTGGGGCGATACTCGGGGATATCCTGCTGCTTCCAATGCGGGTTTCATTGTCCCCTGTACTTTTGTTACGCCTGTCTGCGTATGGTGGAATCCGTATAACGTGAGTATGAAGTTCGAAGGGGCGCAAGGTGAAGCTTTCGGGACCTACATCAATGCGGAACACTTCCTGCCCCTGAAGTCTGCCTACAACTTTTACCGAGATTTCGATCATTGCTACACGAGAGGTGAATCGAATTACGTCGATGACTCTTTGTTGTCCAATTTTACGGATGATTCTTATACCTCCTATGCCACTTCTCTGGGCGGCTTCGGTTATGGTCACTTCTCCAGTGGTATCCAGCGGCCTTTGGCTGATTACGGCAGTTCCCTGCGCCAGACGGTGGAGATGTCCGTGGAAGGCGAGCCCGATAAGGGAGAGGTCTCTTTCCTGGCACCTGGGGAAATAGTCATGTATTCCCAGCCGGATTCTGATCGCGATCTGGTGCCTCCGACGAATAATCTTGCCCAGTTCTTTCGCGAAGTGGCACCGCATCCGGCCATGGCCAAGTACAACAACTATGACCTCCGTGTGGACAACTATCCCCTCAAGGAAGGCTGGTCCGAGAATATGTATCAGGTAACGGCCTATGGCTGGAGTTTCGTGTGGTGCGGTATCCGTTTCGACTCTCTCTACGGCAGTTCTTCTTTCCCGACATTTCCGCAGCCTAATTCTCCGCCTACCCATACGTACCGGAAAGCCAAGGTCGATTTTATTAGCAAAGCCAAGGATTTGACTGTCCAACCGCGTAACTCCGTGCTCTCCCAAGTGTATACGGATGAAGGAAAGGATTCCGGTGAAATGAGCTCGTATGTCAGCATTGCGGGTTTGTTCGATCAGGATGAAGTCGGTAAACAATACAAACTGACTCAGTCCGGAGGAGGGTCCATGGGCGACATGCCCGATTCGTTTGCTAAAAAGTCCCCGGCTTTCTACAATCTGAATTGGGGTATCTGGGAAGAACCCCTCATCCAGGAAATCAAGCTGCCGCATGAATTATATCGTGATCGTGCGAATCCGGAAAACCCGTACGATAACAAGGACCCTGCCTCAATTCAGTCCGGTTACAAGAAACCTACGGGTGCTGACGGTATTGGTGCCCAGAAATACGATTTTGTTGCCTACTACGGCTTGTCCGTCAAGTGGAGCCAGAGCCCGTTGATCGGTACCTACCCTGAAGACAAGGACTACCGCACCAAGATCTGGCAGCACTCCTCACCGCTCTTCTGGGGTAGCCAAATGGTGGCCGCCAGCGATTTGTCCCGTACTTACAGCCCGTACCAATTCGAAGTCAAGCACCACAACGACCCGGAAGGATTTGCTCCGATTACGATTGCCAACGTTCTGAACAACGACGGAACGCGCCTCACGACCTTCGGAGGCCCCGGCGCCGAACAGATCAACAAGATCTCCGCCACGGAAATCCCCATTCATCCGCCCTACTCCATTGCCGGATTTGCCGGCGCCCGCCTGACCCCCGGCTGGTACACCCAGGGCAATGACTCCCCGGCGACTATTGCAAAGCGTTTTGCCTACCAGTCCGGCGTTCCCGGAATCGGTATTGGCAACTCGTTTGCCGACCCCATGATTCCGGGTGACCGGGTGTTCATTCACAGCGAAATCTCGGGAGACAAGGAACTCGGAGATTTCTGGGATCACGCCCTGATGGCCAACGACGGCGTCTGGGACTCCTGGTTCGCTTCTTCCATCTCCAACCGTCCCACGCAAATCGGAGGCAATGGTGGCAAGGAAGAATACACCAAGATATTGCAGGATGTACTTGGAGCGAGAAAGGATTCTACCGCCAGCACGAATTCCATGGAAGTGCTGCCCAATTCCCGCTTCTCCTTGAATCCCGGTGCGGACAAAGTTGAAGATGTTATCAGTGAACTGAGCGATTCCGACGGCTACAAGAAAGTGGCCAAGTATGTCAGCGTCGAAGGCGCTTTCAATGTGAACTCTACATCCATGAAAGCGTGGAAGTCCGTCATCAAGGGGCTCAGGGACCGCCAGTTGCTTTTCAACTCCTCGACCAACGGGATTACGCTGATGAATCAGGATAAAAACACGGCCTACTTCTCCCGTTTCGGCGTAGCCAGCAGCGACCAGTCCCATGTGGACGATTACGGCAGCATTGGCATTACCAATGGGTTGACCGACGGTGTCGCCCAGGCATGGTCCGACCTTCGCAAGCTTGATGAGAGAACGCTCGACAGCTTGACGGAAAACCTCGTCGCCGAAGTCAAGAAGCGCGGCCCGTTCCTCAACATGGCCGAGTTCGTCAACCGGCGTCTCGCATCCGGAGACCTCGGGTTGAAAGGCGCCATCCAGGCGGCCATCGACAACACGGGCATCAACTCCGTCTTCGACCAGGTGCAAAGCTCCGTCCTGAATCCCTCCGCCCCCTATCCGAACCCGGAGGCCGCGCGCGGCAACGTGTTTACGGGAGCGCCCGGCTACCTGATCCAGTCCGACATCCTGGCCGTGCTGGGCAACATCCTGACGACGCGGGACGATACGTTCACCATCCGGGCGTACGGGGAACTGACGACCAAGTCCGGCAAGAGCATCCTCTCCCGCGCCTGGTGTGAAGCCGTCGTGAAGCGCGGAGTGGACTATGTCGATCCGACGAATGCCCCCGAAACCGCTGCGTATGAAGTCAATACGAGTACGGGTTCACTGGACAGAACCCAGTTGAGCAATATCAACCGTGCGTTCGGGAGAAAGTTCGACGTGGTTTCCTTCCGTTGGCTCTCACCTGAGGAAGTGTAAGCCATCGTCCACTTTTTTATAGCAGATCCATAATTCTTATTGAGAAAGCAAAAGCAATCGGGAAGAATACAGAGGTTATTCTTCCCGATTGTTTTTTAATCTTTCTACTTTCTCTACTTCATATGTTTTCTCGAACTATTTCCTGTGCGGCTCTAGCCGCCTTTGCCATGTGCCCGGTTTGGGGAGAAGAAGCCGTAGCCGCGGCGGATACTCCATCTCCGGACGACGCCTCTCCCCAGTTGTCGCTCGTATCACCTCCCGACAAGCTTGAAACGGGGATTCGATTCATTCAATCCCGCCAGATGGTTGGGAATAGCGTTCGGACAGCCATGATGCCTCTGTCCCCGGGTATCGTTTCCGTTGTGCCTCTCGGAACTGGTTTACCGGCCAAGAGGGTTCCTTTTCCCGACGACAAAGTGATCCGCCTGTATGATACGACGGAAGCGGCCGAGTGTTCCGGAATGCCTATGCTGAGTTGTCCCCTACCCGAGAAGCATGGGAGCAGAATGCTGGGTGTGCTGTTGCCCGGCAAGGACGGGTTCAATATTCTGTTTGTCGATGAAGCGGATTGCATGCCCGGCATCACGTTATTCCAGAATCTGACGAAAAACACCTATCTGTTGCATGCTCCGGCCGTCCCGAAAACGGAAAAGGATCTGGCGCTGTTGACGCCCGGAGGTCATTGGACTTTCGGATCCTCGGGCAAGAGTGCTCCGTCCGAAAGATATCCGCTGGAAATACGGAAGGAGATCCGGGACAAGAAGGGAAAGACCCAATGGTATATGGAGAGGAAGATGATGCTGCGCCGCGAAAGCTATTCCGGTCTCCTCATTTTGTTCCTTCCCGATGAACGGGGTGGACTGCAAATGATTCAGGAAATTTCCCTCTACAAGGATGTTGCCGGTTAGGACTTGCTTTTTCTGAACAGAATCCCAGTGAAGAAGGTGGCTAGCGTACCGATCGTGACGCGCCAGGGGAAGGCTATTTCCGGAATATAGGAGTTCAGGGATTCCGGCATGGGGATGAGCTTGCTCAGGATTCCTACGGCCAGGAATCCGGTGATCATGGCGATACAGTTGCCCATGTCGCAGCCACGGCGTTTGGTCAGCATGCCCAGCAGGAAAACCCCCAGCAGGGAGCCGTAGGTATAGCCGAAAATACCCAGTGCGATTGGTATGATTCGGGCTTCTTCATGGTGGACGACGTAATTGGCCGTAATGGCTCCGACTACGATCAACAGGATTGCAAAGAAAACGGTGCCCCACCTGGCTGCCAGTAGAAGTTCCTTTTCTGTGGCACGGGGGCGAAAAACTCCTTGGTACCAGTCTTTGGCGGCAGTTGTGGACAGGGAGTTCAATGCCGTGGAGAGCGATCCCATGGCTGTGGCCAGCAGGCCGGCGACGAGAAGTCCCCGTACTCCGGGAGGCAGGCTGTAAATGATGAAGTGGGGAAAGATCTCCAACTTGTTTGTCGGTACGTCGAGTCCCGGATTGGACTGATAGAAGACGTAAAGAAGGATACCGGTAAACAGGAAAACAAGGACGACGGGAACATCGATCAGACCGGACAGGATGACGGCTTTAGATCCGGTAGAGGAGTTTTTGCCGGCCAGCATGCGCTGGACCATATCCTGGTCGGTACCATGCGTTGCCATCGTGACGAAGGTGGAACCGAGAAAAGCTGCCCAGATCGTATATTCTTCTCCCAGAATGTGGAAGATTTGATCTACACAGCCTCCTTCCTTGGCGAATCCCCAGGACCATACCGACCAGTCGCCGGGTTGGTTGAGCGTGGAAGTGATGGTATCCCAGCCCCCGGGGATGTTGAAGAAGAGGACGGCCAGAGCGGAAATGATGGAGACGGCTAGTACGCAGGCCTGAAGGACATCCGTCCAGACGACGGCTTTCAGGCCGCCGATGGTCGTGTAGATGGTGGTGGCAATGGTAATGACGACAAGGGCTATCGTGTAGTATTTAACGATTTCGTCCTTATTGGCGACCGTTCCATAGATGTATTGGTAGGCGATGACAAGCAGGATACCTGCAAAATAGAGTCTCGTGCCGCTGGCGAGTACGCGACTGATGAGGAACACGAGCGACCCCATGCGGCGCGTGAGGAGGCCGAAGCGTTTTTCCAGATACTCGTAGATAGAGACCACATTGTAGTCGTAATAGGGCTTCAGGAATAATTTCCCGACGACAATGCGGCCCAGGATGGTACCGATGCAAAGCTGGACGTAGGTGAAATTCCTGCTGGTGTAGCCTTCTCCCGGGGAGCCGAGAAACGTTGCTGCACTGACTTCCGCCGCGATGATAGAGGCAAGGATGGCCCACCAGGGGAGGGAACGCCCGCCCAAGGCATAGTCTTCAATGCTTTTCTGTTTTCGTCCGGCGAAGATGCCGATCCCGAAGATTGCAATGAAGTAGAAGAAGAGGACCAGTGCGTCAGTGAGCATAAACGGATGAGGCAGGGGAAGAAACAGGCCGCAGGGGACGCCTGCGGCCTGAGTGCCGATGAGAGATGTTTAGGCCTTGATTTTGGCTTCCTTGGCTTCCAAGGCAGCTTCGACAAGCCCTGCGAACAGGGGATGCGGATGGTTGGGCCTGGATTGGAACTCCGGATGGAACTGACAGGCGATGAAGAAAGGATGGGCGGGGATTTCGACGATTTCCACGAGCCCTTGTCCTTCGGAGGTCGCGCTGATTTTCAACCCGGCATTTTCGAGGGTTTCGCGGTAGGCAGGATTGAATTCGTAGCGATGGCGGTGACGTTCCGAAGCCGTTTTGGAGGAGTAAAGCTTTTCGGCGAGCGTGTTTTTGGCGATAACGGCTTTGTAGGCTCCGAGGCGCATGGTTGCTCCCATATCGTCGATGCCCTTTTGTTCTTCCTGGAGACTGATGACCGGGTAGGGAGTTTCCTTGTCGAACTCCGTGGAGTTGGCATTGGCCAGCCCGCAGACGTTGCGGGCGTATTCGATGACGGCGACCTGCATGCCGAGGCAGATGCCGAGGAAGGGAATGTTGTTTTTGCGGGCATATTCCACAGCTTCGATTTTGCCTTCGATGCCGCGGTCCCCGAATCCGCCGGGAACGAGGATGCCGTCGACATGGCCGATGAGGGCTTCAGCTCCTTTTTCTTCAAGGTCTTCGGCATCGAGACGGACGATTTCCACTCGGGCGTCATTGGCGGCGCCGGCATGGGTGAAAGATTCGTAGATGGACTTGTAGGCATCCTGCAGGGAGATGTATTTGCCCACGACGGCGATTCGGACGGAGTGGCTCGGCGTGATTACGCGACCGACGAATTCCTGCCATTTCTTGAGATCCGGAACAGGAACGTCAAGACCGAGCTTTTTGGTGACGATGCGGTCGATCTTATCTTGGCTGAGATCCAGCGGGCATTCATAAATCGTGTTCTTTACGTCGCGGAAAGCGATGACGTTTTTGGCTTCCACGTTGCAGAACATGGCAATCTTGCGGCGTTCTTCCTCGCTCATGTCATATTCCGTACGGCAGATGATGACATCGGGCTGAATGCCGATTTCACGCAGTTTTGCGACGGATTGCTGGGTAGGCTTGGTTTTCATTTCTCCGGCAGCCTTGATGTAAGGCAGCAGGGTGACGTGAATGAAGCAGACGTTTTCCTTGCCGACTTCGAGGGCGAATTGTCGAAGGGCTTCCAGGAAGATGTGGCCTTCCATGTCCCCGACCGTACCGCCGATTTCCGTAATGATGACGTCCACGTTGGCGGATTTTTCCGTCAGCTCGTACAGGCGAGCCTTGATTTCGTCGGTGACATGCGGGATGTACTGCACGGTTTTGCCGAGGTAGTCTCCGTGGCGTTCCTTGCGGAGGACATTTTCAAAGACCTGTCCGGAGGTCAGATTGTTGAGGCGTGAGAGGTTGCATTGGACGAAGCGTTCGTAGTGGCCCAGGTCGAGGTCGGTTTCGGCTCCGTCGTTGAGGACATAGACTTCCCCGTGCTGGTAGGGGCTCATGGTGCCGGGATCGACATTGAGATAGGGGTCGAACTTTTGCAGGGTGACCTTCAGGCCGCAACGTTCCAAAAGAGTGCCGATGGATGCGGCGGCAAGGCCTTTGCCAAGCGAAGAAACGACGCCGCCGGTAACGAAGATGTATTTCATAAGATGGTTATGCAAGGTTGTTGAGAATGATTTGTTCCACGAGGACGGCCTGTTCGGGGGTGTCCACACCGACTCCGTCGTGTTCGGTGAGGATAACGCGGATGCGGGCTCCGTTTTCCAAGGCGCGCAGTTGTTCCAGAGACTCTGTTTTTTCCAGAGGAGTGGGTTCCCAGCGGACGTAGTTTTCCAGGAAATCCCTGCGATAGGCATAGATGCCAAGGTGGCGCAGGGGTGGATTGGCGGGGGCGTTGCGCGGATAGGGCAACGGAGAACGGGAAAAGTAAAGGGCATCGCCATTGCGAGCCAGGACGACTTTGACGACGTTCGGGTTATCGAAGTCGTTTTTATCGGCAATCGGGCATGCGGCGGTTGCCATGGAAAGGCCGGGGTCGGCCAGGAGGGACTGGGCAAGCGAGTCGACAAGGACAGGATCGATCAACGGTTCATCCCCCTGGACATTGACGACGTGGGTGGCATCGGGAAAGGCCTGGACGGCTTCCGCCAGGCGGTCGCTGCCGCTCGGATGATCGGGAGAAGTCATGATGACTTGTGCTCCGAAGTTTTCGGCGGCTTTGCGGATGCGTTCGTCATCCGTGGCTATGGCGACGGCCGCCAGGGATGAACAGCGGGTAACCCGTTCCCAAACATGCTGGACAAGAGGCTTGTCCGCCAGCATGTGGAGCGGTTTGCCGGGGAAACGGGACGAGCCCCATCTTGACGGGATCAATCCAATAACTTGCGGTTCGACAGGTTCGCTCATCTTCTCAAAATCACTTCGGGGTACACTACCAGTCCTTGAGCAATTCGTCCAGCGTCAACCTCATTCATTTTGCATTGAAATGGAGAACCCTTTGGTTGCGAGGCTCATGGAACTGGATACACTCCTCCCCGGCGGAAAATAAAAAGGACCGGAGGCGATGTACTCCGGTCCTGGTGGGAAAGACAGGGGGGGCTGTTTTGTCAGACAAGCCGTTTCCCTTCCAAAATGGAGGAAATGCAGGAAGCCATGATATCGGACGATATTTCGTGGACATCGAACCCTTGGCCGATTTCTTTGAGCATCAGGACGGTTAATTCCCCTCCCAGGTGCTGGCGGAAATGTTCCAGACCACTGAGTACGGCATACCGGGGACCGCGTCTGAGGCCAAGAATCGGGCTGCTGACGGGCAGACCCAGCCGTACGAGGAGGTCGATGACTCTTTGACCGTCGGCAGCAGGCATCCAGCCCATGGCGACGGAGTAGGCAATGTCCAGGTGCATGCCGATGGCGACGGCAGTGGCATGGCCGATAGAGTATTCCGAGAGGGCTTCGAGTTCGTGGGCGGACCAATGACCGAAGTCCAGGGGGCGGCTGGTTCCCTGCTCGAACGGATCGCCGGATTCGGCGATGTGCCGTGCGTGCAACAGGGCGGATTGTTCGACGGCGTGTGTCAGAGTGTCCGGTTCGAGGCGGGCCAGTTCGTCGGCGTGTTCTTCCAGCCACTGGAAGAACGGAGCATCGCGGATGACGGCAACTTTGACGATTTCCGAGAGGCCGACTCTTTTGAGATGCTCCGGTTGGCGGATCAGGAGGTCTCTGTCGTTGATTGTAGCCCAGGGCACGGTGAAGGTGCCGAGGTAATTCTTTTCACCACGGAAGTTGATGCCGTTTTTTACGCCGACGCCGGAATCGGCCTGGGAAAGTGTCGTGGTCGGGATGCGGATGAGCCTGATACCCCGGTGCGCAGTAGCGGCGGCAAAGCTGACGACGTCTAGAAAGGCCCCTCCGCCAATGGCCAGGATGTAGGAATGGCGATCCATGTTCTCTGCCTGGATAGCGGTCAGGGCCCTTTCCCAGACAGCCATGGAAAGCTTGGTTTGTTCACCTCCGGGCAGGGTGATCAGTTGCCGGAAGTCGACTTCCTTCATGGTTTTGGAAAACCATGCTGCGACGGCTGTCCCCAGATCGGGCATGGCTATGCTGGCGGCTTCTTCGATGAAGGTGAGGCAACGAATGCCTTTGCCGCCTTCCAGCAAGCCGGCCAGTTCCCTGTTCTCCGGGGAGAACAATTTGTTGGTCGAACAAACGCGGTAGGGGAATGAGACATTGAGGGTCAAGAGATTGCATGACATAAATAAGTCTCCTTTCTAAATGATGTTATGATTGTTGCGATGACGGCAGGCGCCGTAAAACCGGGATGGCACGGCGCTGTAAGGCATCGTTGGAAGCATCGCACATGGAACGGGATACGTAAAGCTTGAAAGGAACTTTATTCGTTTCGATTTCAATGATGTCGCTTTCCCCCGGCTTGTCGAGAAGTTCAGCTAGATGGGCAAGGCTTTTGACCGGGACTCCATTGATTTTTTTGACGGCGCAGAATCCGCTGTTGTTGTAGCCCAAAGTGGCGGGAGTCGGGAGAACCGGGCCGATGATAACGATTTCCTCGGCTTCTTCTTTGGCATAGTCTGCCTTGTTGTTCAGGAGTTCCAGGAATTCCATGGGCATGTTGCCGTCGTTTCTGTCCTTGAGGGATTTGATGTAGGGATCGGTAAACTTCTGGAAGACGAATCCCCCGTAGATGATGTAGGGAGGGACGGCGTTGGCTGCCCGGTCAAGGGAAATGATGTCTTTGTCGAGGGCGTCCCGATCCATTTTGAGGGAGAGCTCCATGGGCTTGCCGTCGCGGCGGATGGTGATATGGATGGTGTCCCCGATGCTCTGGGAATCGTGCATGAGAGTACCGGCAGGGACGGGACCGAGAAGGGGATCTCGCGTGAGTCCTCGATTGTCGACGGCATGCCCGTTGATGGATTCCAGAACGTCTCCTTTTTTGACGCCGGCGCGTGCGGCGCTGGAATGGGGGACGACGTTGGTAATATAGATGCCGTTGCCGGAAGGTGCGAGCTTCAGGTATTCCCGAAAGACGGGGTCGGTCAGGGGGGCGACCTGGATTCCCATGACGGGGAATCCGGGCTTGTTGCCTGCTGCATTGTTGAGGAACCCGTTGATAACGCGCACGGTGGCGGTGACTGCCTTCTGGTTGGATTCCTTGTAGTTCAAACTGATTCCGGCGAGTTTGCCGTCGGAAATAACTGGGATGGTAGCTCCGCCCGTGACGGGATTGAGGGCAGCCCGTATCCTGTTGTAAAGGAAGGCCGGGCTATCGTTGTCAGCCGAGAAGGGTTCGGCGGACAGGATGGTGCCGTCGGCAACGAGGGGAAGTCCTTCATCGGAGAATTGCCAGAGCTGGACAGTACTGTTCAGGGGGAGATCCTTGCCGATGGGTACGGGTACCATGTCGGAGAAGAATGATGCGTCATCGGGGTTTTTGACCGTGATGAGAGACAGGCCGGATTCAGGATCGGAGTAGGCCACGCTGGCCGGTACCGTCTTGCTGCCGTCGGAGGAGATCAACTCCAGGAAGGTGGCGTCGCGGATGACGCGCTCGACTGTCAGGAATCGGCCTTCTCCCAAGTAGATGGCAAAGCCGCGGGAGTAGGAGGGCTCCTCTTTTTGCCAGGGCTGGAGCTGGTTGTAGGCCTGGTGGGTTACCTGGACGATGGCCATGGACGCCGTCGGTTCGGGAACGGGAGCCGGAGCGGGCGGCTCTTCTGCTGTGATGGCGGTTTTTTCCGTTTCCTGGGGTTGGCTGTCGGAGTGCCCTCCCGTTTTGTCGTAATCTCTGGGTTTGCAGCTGATGGCGAGGGATACGCCGATGACCAGAATGAAGATGTGGCGGATCAACATGACTTATTTGTCCTTTCCTTTGCTGTCGGTGAGGGGTTCCCGGTTGCTGTCCAGGCAGGCGGTTTTGCTGATGTTGTATTCCCGGGCAATACGTTCATTGGCCTGGGGGATATCCTTGCGACGAAGAATGATAGGCCTGCCTTCGGTGTTGCCTTTCAGTTCGATGGTAATATAGGGCGAGTCAACCGGAGGGTGTTCCGGATAGAGCAGGGAATACAGATGGGCAAGGCTCTTGACGGGAACTCCATTGACTTTTTCGACAATCGGATGGGAGCCGATTGGAGGAAGCTGGGAATTGATCTCGTCGTCGAGGACCTTGGTAAGCAGGACGAGCTCATCGTTTTTGAGAACGCCTCCTCGTTCGATGAAGTCGCGGAGATCAAGTGCAATATCGGAGTAGGAAACGCTCTGGGCATTGATGACGTCTCTTTGCAGGGGTTGGAAGACGAGTCCGGCACAGACGACGTAGCGTGGCTTTTTGTCGTATTCCGCAGAGAGGATGCTATTGGCGACGGAAGGTTCGAGTTTGACGGAGACGGATTCCTTTTTACCCTTGCGGATGATGTCGATGTCGATGATGTCGTCCTTGAAGCAGCGTTCAATCAACTCGTTCATGCTGATGTTTTCACCGTCCAGGCGGATCATGCCGGAGCTGTCCACCTCGTAGCCGTCTACGTTCATGATGACATCTCCCGTCTGGAGGATGCCGTCGCTGGATGCTCCCTTGGCGACATTGCCGACAAGGACGCCTTTTTCATCGTCAGGCAGACCGAGGGCCTTGCGCATGGCCGGGTTGGAAATGGGGAACAGAGTGATGCCCAGGTCGGTGTATTCGTCGTATTGTCCGTCCTTGATATCCTGGAGGAAGCGTTTGATGACGGGGATGGGTATGACGTAGCCTGTACTGTTGGCGTTGGTGATGCCCTGGAAGGCGACGCCGATGACTTTGTTGCCCATCAGGACGGGGCCGCCGCTGTTGCCTGGGTTGATGGCGGCATCAATCTGGACGGCGAGGTGGTTGTTGACCCGGGGGTGGGAGTAGGGGATGAAGTCAATGCGGGAGACGACCCCGCGGGTGACCGAAAGGCGGCTGCCCCCGATCGGATAGCCGATGGCGCGGACTTCGTCTTCCAATTTCGGCAATTCCTTGCTGAGTTCCAGATAGGGGAGTTCCGCAAAGGGTGCAAAGTCTTTTTCAGCGACTTCCAGCAGCGCGAGATCGGAGTCGTGGGCGACGTATTTGACCCGGGCTGGAATTTTCCGGGAGGAACCGTATTGGGAAATATTGATACGTTCGGCGTTACTGACAACGTGCGCATTGGTGAGGAAGGTCCGTTTGCCGATGAGGAAGGCCGTACCGATGCCTCCGCGGTAGTCTCCTGGTTGCCAAGGCATGGAATAGTCGGGATTGAGCGTATCGACTTCGACTTTAACAATGCCTTTGTATTGTTCTCCGGAAGTCGGGATCAGGCCGGACATGAGTTTCTCAACTCCGTATTCGGAGACGGATGGAGCGTCGATGGCATCCTGGGCCGGCGAAAGGCCTATCAGGATGCACGGCAGCAAGAGGCGGTACAGTATCTTGTTCATGACGGTCTAATGGAGGGGTAGGGAGCGTCGTCGGTGCAATGCCGGTTCTTCCGGCGTGGAGTTATCTTTTACCTTGTTTGGAGAGGCTAAGCATCAAGGCAACAATGTCCTGATGCAAGGTTTCCAGCTGCTGGCTCATGCGTTTTCCTCCGCGAATGTCGAGTTTCGGCATGGTATTGATGGCCTGGGCGACGCGTTCCGCACAGCGGGAAAGTTTCTGGGATAGAAGCAGGCAGTCGGCATTGCCGTCATTGATCTGGAGAATGCAGGAGAGTGTGTTGGGAGTGACGTACCGGAGAACCGAGAAAATGGTGGCAATGTCCGGATTCAAAGAATTCGGATAGGCCTGTTCCTGGGAGATGGCCGAGGCAAAAAGACGCTGGGCGGCTTCGGACAACTTCATGATTTGCTGGAACAACGGATGCGACATGCCCAGTTGGGCGTCGATGGCTTCGTCTTCGTCGAGAATGTCGAACAGGGTCAATCCGCCGGAGATCCGGCTGGAAACAACCGTACCGTTTTCATCGGAAGCGGCCAGTTCTCCCAGAGTGTCGTCCCATCCCATGACGAATGCTTCGCGCGTATCGGCAAAGAGTTCCGTTTTGTACTTGCGGTGTATTTCCTGAAAAGCGACGGCGGAGGCTTCTGCCTCGCGAAGGCGGATATCCCAGCGGCTGTCCGGGAGGGGATCCGTATCTTCCTGGTGGTGGGAATACTGGTCGATCCATGAGGCGACATAATCCCGCAATGTTTGCTGGTTGCACATGACCTGGGCTTGTTCGTCCTCTTTGGTCATGATCCAGTCCGGGAGGGAGGTTCTAATTTTGAATTCGTCCACTTCCAACAGGAACATGCCGTGCCTTCTGGAAAACCATTCCAGATAGAGCTGGTTACTCAGTGTTTTGCTGTTGAACGGGGATACAATGCGCCGGGAGGCGGTCAAATCGCCGACGAGACCTTCTTCCAAGGATGAAAAAAAGTCGAATCTGGACAGTTGTTCCGGAGTGTTCCGGGCGTTTGGGAGGGAGAACTCGGCGACGCAGCCGGCCAGATCCCTCAAGCAATCGCCCTCGAGCTGGAACCGTACGGGTAGATCACACCCCTTGAGCCACAGTTCCAGCAGGACGGTGCCTTTGGTACTGTTGTCGATTTTGCCGTGTTGGACGAATTCGGAAAGACGAAAAATCATAGGGGTGGGATCTGGGGGATGGGAAGTTGGTTGAGTTAGGAATGCCGTGCCCCGGGTGAAGGTAGTTCGGCATCCTTGGCTGCGATGAGTTCGGCATTGACGAGTAAGCCTGCAATGGCGTCCCAACGACCGGTCGTCAGAGCTTCGCGCGGTTCGGCCGGCATCGTGACGGGGATTGAACCTCCGTGCCAGGAAACCGTCATGGATTCCAGATCGACGGTGACGACGAGAGAGGGATCTTCCTCAATGGCCTTGTTGATAGCAGAGAGGTTTTCCGGTGTGGCGCAGACGCATGGGAGGCCGATGCCGGTGCTGTTGCCGAAGAAGATTTCGGCGAAGGAACCGGCGATGATGGCTTTGATTCCGGAACGTTTGATGGCTTGCGGAGCGTGCTCCCGCGACGAACCGCAGCCGAAATTAACGCCGCCGATGATGATGGAAGCGCCAGCGAAACGGGGATCGTCGATGGGATGGTTCTTGCTGGTGTTATCGGCATTGAAGCGTTCATCCCAGAACATGGTGCCGGCAAGTTCATCGAAGGTGATGCACTTGAGGAAGCGGGATGGAATGATGCGGTCCGTATCCATATCAGCTCCAGGAACGGGGACGCAGGTACCGCTGATGCGGATGACTGGTGTGAGTGGCATGGCTTTAGGAAAGATTGGATTGGTTTTGGGTTCCGGAGAAGACTTCCCGTGCGTCGGAGATCCGGCCCGTCAGGGCCGCCGCAGCGACCATGGCGGGACTCATCAGAATAGTGCGGCCCGTGGGACTGCCTTGACGTCCTTTGAAATTGCGGTTGGAGGAACTGGCGCAAATCTGGTCTCCAACGAGTTTGTCGGGATTCATGGCCAGGCACATGGAGCACCCGGGCAGGCGCCATTCGAATCCGGCCTCTCGGAAGATGGCGGAAATGCCTTCTTCATCGCACTGGCGCGCCGTCATTTGGGAACCCGGCACGGCAATGGCCCTTACTCCGGAAGCGACTTTACGCCCCTTGATGAGACCGGCGACTTTGCGGAAGTCGGAAATGCGTCCATTGGTGCATGAACCGATGAAGCAAACCTGGATTTCCTGTCCCTTGATCGGATTGCCGCTGGTGAAACGCATGTATTCCAGCGCCTGCCGGGTCATTTTGCGTTCGTCTTCATTGCGCGCCTGGTCGGGGGAGGGAATTGTGCCGTTGATGCTGATACTTTGATCCGGGGAAATGCCCCAGGTCACGGTAGGTTCGATGGAGGCTCCATCGATTTCAAGCACTTCGTCGTAAATGGCATCGGCATCGGATGCAAAGCTTTTCCAGCGGGCGACGGCCTTGTTCCAGTCGGCGCCTTGCGGAGCGAACAAGCGTCCCTTGATGTATTCGAAAGTCGTTTCGTCAGGATTGACGTAACCGCAGCGTGCTGCTCCTTCGATGGCCATGTTGCAGAGCGTCATGCGCTCGTCCATGCTCATGGCGTCGATGACGGAACCGCCGTACTCGTGGGCAAAGCCCAGACCTCCCTTGGCTCCGAGCAACCCGATGAGGTACAGGGCTACATCCTTGGCGGTGACGCCGGGAGCAAGCCGTCCGTTGACATTGATGCGGCGAACCTTCAACGGACTCATGGCAAGGCTCTGCGTGGCGAGTACGTCACGCACTTGGGTTGTGCCGATGCCCATGGCGATGGCCCCAAAGGCTCCGTGGGTGGCGGTATGGGAATCCCCGCAGACGATCGTCATGCCGGGCTGAGTGATGCCCAGTTCTGGGCCAACCATGTGGACGATACCTTGGTTGCCGGTGGGAAGATCGAAGAAACGGATGCCGTTTTCTGTACAATTTTTGCGTAGTTCGCGAATCATGGCATCGGCAAGGGAATCGGCGAAAGGTTCCTGCTGGTTGTCCGTGGGAATGATGTGATCCACGGTGGCGAATGTACGGTCCGGATAGGCGACTTTGAGACCAAGATCCCGGACCATGCCAAACGCCTGCGGCGACGTTACCTCATGCAGCAGGTGCGTCGCGATGAACAATTGCGTCCGTCCGTCCGGCAGTGTGCAGACGGAGTGCGCATCCCATATTTTTTGGAAAAGCGTTTTTCCCATAGCTAGAGCCAGCATCTACTTCAGGGGGAACTTCGTCAAGGTGCAAGGGTGTAATTTATGGAGACTTTGTGTCTTACCTGTCCTTGTACGGAGGCGGATAAAGGGATTGGCGCCTTGGGTCGGGCGGGGTTAACGGAGGCGGTTTTCGAAGGCGCGGAACTGGATGGCCTCGTAGATGTGTTCCTCGGTGATGGAACCGCTGCCGGCCAGGTCGGCGATAGTTCTGGCAACTTTGAGGATGCGGTCGTGGGCACGGGCGGAAAGCCCCAGTTGTTCGATGGCCTGAGTCAGGATGCCGGTGGCTTCCGGAGTGGGACGGCAGTGGGCCTGGAGCGTTTTGCCGGAGATGTCCGCATTTGTCCGGAAACGGGTGCCGGAGTAGCGTCGGTGCTGGAGTTCCCGGACGGCTGTTACACGGGACCGGATGCCGGCAGATGGTTCTCCGGCTGGGGCCGAGACAAGGGTGGACGGCTCGACTGCCGGGACTTCCACGATCATATCGAAACGGTCCAGCAAAGGCCCTGAGATTTTCTTTCGGTATTTTTCCACCAGGGCTGGGCTGCATTTGCAGGCATGCCGTCGGTCTCCCTGATAGCCGCAGGGGCAGGGGTTCATCGCCGCCACGAGCATGAAACGCGCGGGAAAGGTCATGGTGCCCGAAGCTCGGGAGATGATGATTTCCCCGGCTTCCAGGGGTTGGCGGAGGGTTTCCAGCGTTTGACGTCGGAATTCGGGTAGTTCGTCCAGAAAGAGGACGCCGTTGTGGGACAGGGATATTTCCCCCGGGGCAATGCTGGAGCCTCCTCCCATCAAGCCCGCATCGGAAATGGTATGGTGGGGCGCTCGGAAGGGACGTGTACGCATCAGTCCGGCATCCCTCTTCAACAAGCCGCAGACGGAGTGTATTTTGCTGGTTTCCAGCGCCTCTTCGTCCGTCAATGGAGGGAGAATGGTCGGGATGCGGTGGGCAAGCATGGATTTTCCGGATCCCGGGCTGCCGCTCATGAGGATGTTATGGCCTCCGGCAGCGGCTATTTCTAGGGCGCGGCGCGCATAGGCCTGGCCTTTGACCTCGGAGAAATCCACATCGTACTCTGCCTCAAAGGTTGTGGGAGGACAGATGGCAGGCCGTGGCATGAGCTCTCCGGAGACGAGTCTCCAGGCTTCTTTCAGAGTTTCAACCGGGTAGACGGCAATTCCTTGGACGGCTGCGGCTTCCATGCCGTTTGACTGGGGGACGACGATGTTTTTCTTCCCGCGGTTGCGAGCTTCGATGACGAGTGGCAGAACTCCCTTGACAGGCCGGACGGAGCCGTCCAGCGCCAGTTCGCCGATGATGGCCCATGCCTCGGTTTCCCAGTTTGCGTTCGTGGCGCAGGTCAGGATTCCCATGGCGATGGGCAGGTCGAAACCGGGGCCTTGTTTCTTCAGGTCGGCTGGAGCCAGGTTGATAACGATGGTTCCGAGCGGCAGATTCAGTCCGCTGTTGGTGATGGCGGACTCCACGCGCTGAGTACTTTCCTTGACGGCTGTGTCCGGCAGGCCCACAATAAGGATATGGGGTTCCGGTGCGGGGCGGATATCCGCCTCGACCTCTACTTCCACTCCGTCGATGCCGGAGATGGATGCCGAATAGAGTCTCGCTGTCATACGGCGGCAATATACAGTTTTCCGAAGCGAATCAAAATTATTTCCTTGCGGAATCTTGTATCCTCGCGAATGGACTAGTATTTTTTGCTTTGGGAAGCCTGCTTCAAAACGTTGCGCTCGTGTTCCGTGAGGCTGTCGAGTCCTTGTCGGCCGATTTTGTCCAGAATGGCATCGATTTCCTCCCGGGAAGGAGATTGCATTCGCGAGGCTCGCGGTTCTCTTTCGGCATATGGCCCGTTGTTTACGGGAGAACGGTGCAGCAGTTTACGGATTCCCATGATGGCGAACCCCATGAGTATTCCTCCCATATGTCCGGCTTCTCCTCCTGCGTTGTTCCAATCCATGACTATCACTGCAAGGGCGATGCCCAGGATAGCCAGAGAGAAGGTTCGGACGCTCATGTCGACCGGCGGAAAGAGCAGTTGTACCCTGGCATCAGGAAACAGAACGGCACATGCGGCAATGGCTCCGTAAATCGAACCGGAAGCTCCTACCATCGGGATGTACTTCCATGCGTTTTCCATTCCTCCCGGGGTTCCTGCGTCCCAGAGGCCGAAATACCCGAGGACGGAGGAAAACAGGGCTGCCGCCACACCGCATGACAGGTAAAAAATTAGAAATTTACCCGGACCGAAAATGCGTTCGACAGGCCGCCCGAAAAACCACAATGCCACCATGTTCAGAACGATATGTCCCAGATTCGCATGGAGGAACTGGTAAGTGATCAGTCTCCATATCTGTCCCATGTCGAAGACGGTGTAAACACTGTAACAGCCCCAAATCTCCAGAAAATCGGTATGACCGTCTCCCCTGAGGAAGAAGCCGATCAGAAAGACAACGGTATTGATGATAACCAGTCCTTTGACGATATCAATGCTGCCCGGACTCCCGGTTTTGGCGGAAGAATGCATCCAGTCTCTGTCGAGAATGCTCATGATGTTTTTAGTATATCGGTGAGGGGGAGGGTGACAAGTGTTCCCTCTGTCTCCGGAAAAGAGAAAAATAATTTTATATACGTTTGATTATAATTAAACTGAAATGAACGGTTCTCAAATCCGCTTGATGTAGATATAATTAATTTATTATCAGCATATAATAATATTGTTTTTTCTGCGTCGTTTTTATGGATATCGTTGAGTAACGTTTGGATGATCAATGCGTTTTTTTACTTGCTAGCGGATTTGAGATTCGATATAGAGAATGAAATTCTACTTCTTTTTCTCTATGAAACTTCGACTTCCCCTTTCTCTGAAGGCCGCTGTCATGGCCTGCATGTCTTCTTTTTGTGTCTGCACTAGTTCTGCCGTAACCGGTACAGTTACCGTGGCTGCCGGGGAAACGCTTGGAGCTGCAGACGCTAATTATACTCTTGGAAACTCTTCGACGAGTGCGAGTGCTGCCATTACGGAATCGACGTTGACCTTGGAGTCTACTTCAACATTTTTGGCTCAGACATTTACTACCTCTGGAACCAATAATGTCATCAATATCAATATCAGCGGAACCATGAGTGCGACGACGGTGAAGCTGGGAGACTGGAGGAGTCAGACAATTTTATCGTTGAAAGCCGGTGGCGAGTTGAATGTTTCCGGCGATACGTGGCTGTTTCTGGGTGGCCCAGACAGGGCTCTCATTAACCGGGATTCTACAATTACGATTGAGGGGGGGACGGCAAATTTAAAAAAATTATTTGTCGGACGAGGTGATCGGTGGGATCTTCCGGGTACAACTGGCTTTACGGCCGGGACGGGGGCGGATGGAGAGATACATAATTATTTCAGAATGACCTCGGGTCGTTTGAATATTGGTTCGGGCGGGTTAACGCAGTCGCGCCAAACGAGTATCCATTTCAGTGGCGGAACCTTGGGGGTTATGGATTCCGATTGGACATGGGAGGGGCTCATGTTAAATACGAGAGGAAGTGCAAGTGCGGATGCTCCGAATCAAACGGATCCGTCGATTATCAATCTCGGTGGCAATCTGACCGTTGATACGGGGGCGACTGTTGCTTCGGAATCGACGGCCGTGGGCGACGGCAAGGTCATTACCATAGGAGCCCAGATCGTCAATGACGGCAGCTCGGCTGGCGGGATCATCAAAGTCGGGAAAGGCACGTTGGTGCTGAGTGGTGAGAATACGTATTCGGGAGGTACGACTATTTCTGCCGGGATGCTGGAAATTTCGAATGTATCGGCACTGGGCAATGGAGGAGTGACCCTGGCAGCCTCGACGAATCTTCTTTCGACTGTTGCTTTGGATATCAAAGGAACATTAAGTCTGGCGAATGATACGGCGATATCGCTTTCGACGTCCGATCCCTTGAAAGCATCCGGGATCTCATATGACGGTACTTCCGTAACGACCTTGAAATTGGGCGGCGATTATGCGACGGGAGGCTCTGCCGTTACGGTGGTTCAAGTAGACGGGCATAATTTTGGGGGAGATGAATCTCATTGGAACATTGTCTTTACCAAGAGAGCCCAGGCTGATTTTGTCTATGGCAATGGAACGATCACGGTGGCGAATCTCGAATATCTTGCTGCCGGTGATATAACTTGGAACGGAGGTTCTGCCGGCGTGTGGGAAGCCATCGGAAACGGATGGGTCAAAACGGGGACTTCTACCAGTGATGTCTATTTCGACGGAGACAATGTGACGTTCGGTTCCGAACATGCAGGCAATGTAAGTGTCGTTGGAGCCTTGTCGCCCGGTAAGGTGTCGTTTACCGGTGGTGAATATGCGTTTGGAGGTGCAGGTTCTCTGGGTGGGAAGTTTGATATTGTTGTCGGAGGCGGAGCTGATGTGACATTTGGTGATGGAATTGTGGTTCGAACGGGAGGCAACACCACCGTTACTGATGGGACTTTGGTTCTTCCGACCAATAGCGACCCGGGTCAAATTACTTTGGATGAAAATGGAACCTTGCAGCTTGGCAGTTCTTCTTCCATTTTGTCGAATTTCGATCATCAGGAACTGACGGAAGGAGGACACTTGCAGATATGGGGTAGAGGAAATTTGAGTGCAACGGGAGGTGGTGACGGTAATCACACGACACTTAAGGTGGGTGAAGGATTTCACGGGACAATTGAGATGAAATCGGGATTGATCGATTGGGATGATTCTCTTAATGTCCTCAAAATAGGATCGGATGATGCCAATGCTCCCAAAATCATTTTGAATGGGGGTGGCGTGGTGACGAAGGTAACAACTAGCCAAATTTACAATGATATTGAAATAGTGGAAGGAGGAGGTGTTATTCGTTTGTATGGTAATGTGTCGTCAACCTATTACGGCACTATCTCTGGAACGGGGAATTTGTCCCATACGGACGGAGGGAATTTGACGATCAAATCGACATCGTTCTCTTGCGGTAAATACGTTCATTCTGCTGGTACGACTACATTTGACGGAACCGATATCAATCAGGCAATCGCCTTTGGAAAAGATGGCTTTTCCGCGTCGTCCGGTACGATTAATTTCAAAAATACGACGGTAACTTCCAATGGTGCATTTAATGCTACGGGGAGAACGTATGTCAATCTGGACAATACGACCATGACTCATAGCGGGACATGGTCTGTGAATGCGAGTGGGGCTGTTCAGGATTTGAATCTTACCGGGAAGTCGACGTTGAATTTGACGAGAAACGGGACTGTCCAATTGAATAATTGGGGCTGGGGGAATTCGCATACAACGATCAATATCCAGGGAGGGAGTATTTTTAATCTAAGTGATGGTGTTTTAAAGTTTGGGAATGACGGGTATTCTGTAATCAATTTAATTGATGGGGAGATGACAGTCAAAGGTCTGGATTTTAATAAATCTAATGGCAATGGCAATAATGACCGTAAGAATAATGCCTTGATTATGGGAGATCCCTCCAATGGATATTCCGGTAAGGACAATTTGTTGGTGATAGGAGGCGATGGCATCAAGAATATTCGGGATCAGTTTACGGGAGCTCCTCAGAGTGGAACCGTGACATCCGGGCTTTACGAAGCTACGAATATTCAATTGGGAGATGGTACGGTACGTGCTTCAGCGAATTGGTCGACATCCAATAGTAGTAATGGAGCGGCAAGCGGATTTAACAACGCCGATGTCAAAATCCACTTGATGAGTACCAATGGAACGACGTTCGATACGGGCGTCTATACCATTACGATGAATCATGGGTTCGATGGTGTCGGCAAGTTGATCAAGGCCGGAACCGGGACTCTGCAAATTAATAATTCTAGCGATTATAAAGGCGGAACGGATATCCTGGGCGGTATCGTTGTGATGGGAAATGCGGAGGCTTTGGCGGATGGCAAGATTACGTTCGATTCCAAGAGCGGCACGGCCCAGCTGACTCTGATTGATGAAGATGGCGCAACGCTGTCTCATGAAATTGCGGTTCTTTCCGGAACCAATACCATTTATCATTCCAAGGAAGAAGTTCTTCTTTCCGGTCCGGTGACGATTTCCAAGGGAGCTGCCCTTCAGATCGGCAGTTTGATGCAGCATACGATCAGTGTTGCAAATCTCCAGGGAGAAGGTGAATTCAAAATCATCAATTCCCTGCGCGATACGACATGGGGTGGGACTAATCCAGGCCATGGCAAGGAAGAAGCCAAGGGAGGCTGGGACTACTTCGTGTTCCTGACGGGTGACAATGCCGATTACTCGGGTGATGTCTCCGTCGTGGATACGAAAAGCGAACCCGGCAAGGTTTACGGCAGCCAGCTTGTTCTAGGCAACGCCAATGCTCTGGCCCGTTCGTCAGTGACACTGAATGGCAATTCCGCCTTGAATGTCCAGGCGGACAGCGCTTCCATCAAGGGGCTTTCGGGAGATGGCTGGGTGTCGACGCATAAGGATTCTGCCGCTGGAAAGACCTATAAGCTGACGCTGACTCCGGACAAGGATTACTCCTTCTCGGGGATCATTCAGGACGGCAACATGACGGGCCTTGGTTCCGGCAAGCTGTCGTTGGAGATGAACGGGACCGGGAGCCAGGAGCTGACCGGCGAGAGCACCTATACGGGCGGCACGACGTTGACGGCCGGGACGCTGAAGATCGGCAAGGGAAGTTCCC
>NZ_JARWNC010000016.1:0-21525 GCF_029854675.1 Akkermansia sp. N21169
TTCCCGTAGGAGTGAACGGCACAATCTTTGCGGAGGCGAACACGGAACTCCGCAGCGGAGCGACCTGGGCGAGCGGCTCGCTGGGTTACCGGTACAACTTCTGATAGGAAGTCGGAAGACAAGAAAACAGGAGTCCGTCTTTCCCGCGTGGGGAAGGCGGACTCTGTTGTTTTAGAGACTGAATAGGGACATCGTCAACATCATGGATTTCGGCATGACCGAAGAATGCGAAAATGCTTGAACGCCCCTATGACAGCAACTGTCAGACCTTGAAACGCGTTAACCATTTTTCATCCCATGAGCAATCGAGAAGAACTCAGGCTAAGAGACATTGAAACGATATTCCGTCCCTTTCATTCCCGGAAATTATCACTTCCCTCCCGTGTCGTCATGCCCCCCATGACCAGAGGATATGCCCCCGGCGGCATCCCGACAGATGAAATTGCCGAATACTACAAACGCCGAGCCCGGCAGGAACTCGGGCTCATTATTACGGAAGGCACATTCATCGACGAGCCCAGTGCTTCGCCTTGTACCTCCTACCCCAATTTCTTTGGAGGACATGCCTTAAGAGGCTGGAAAAAAGTCGTCCAAGCCGTTCATACGACCGATTGCAAAATCGTTCCCCAGCTCTGGCACGTCGGCATGACTCGTCCGTTTCAAGGAGACAGTCTGCCCAATCCGGAGCTTCCTCCGATCGGCCCTTCGGGAATTGATGTCGAAACACTCCAACAAACGGCCGATCCCATGAGCATCGCCAAGATCGAAGAAGTTATTGAAAGCTTCACACGTGCAGCAGTCAGCGCGAAAAAGCTCGGTTTCGATGGTGTTGAAATCCATGGAGCACACGGATATCTGATCGACCAATTTTTCTGGGAAGAAACCAATCGAAGAACAGATATTTACGGAGGAGATCTCGTTGGGAGAACTCGCTTTGCCTGCGAAATCATCCATGCCATCCGACGCGAAGTCGGGAGTCGCTTCCCGATTATCTTCCGCTTTTCGCAATGGAAAAATAACCATTACGATGCCAAACTAGCCAGGACTCCCGCTGAATTGGCCGATTTCCTCCATCCTCTCACGGAAGCCGGAGTTGATATTTTCGATTGCTCCACACGACGCTTCTGGGAACCCGAATTTGAAGGTTCCTCCCTCAATTTGGCAGGATGGACGAAAAAGCTCACCGGGAAACCTACCATTTCAGTCGGCTCCGTCGGATTAAGCGAAGACTTCACTCATCTTTTTACCAATGGCCCGGAAGCGGGAAGCGCTCTTCACCAACTGGACTCTCTCGTCGAACGCATGCGGGCAGAAGAATTCGACCTGATTGCCGTTGGTCGTGCCCTGATCGGGGATCCCGCATGGGCTGCGAAAATTCATCATGGCCGCGAAAATGAAATCCATCATTTCTCAAAAGACGACCTGAACGAATTGATCTGATACCGCTACAAACACGCACAAAACCAGAAAGAGGGCCTCCTTGCGGTCCTCTTCAAGTTTACCGATAAGGAAAAAAGAAAACCGCGTATAGCGTCCCTTACTTCCCGGCGATCCTCTTCCCCACCCACCGTTCCAAAAGGAAACTGACAAGGAAGAAGGAGGCAATGATCCACAGAGCTCCCGGCTGGGTTCTGTAAATGTGTCCCAGAAATGCCAAAAAAATAACCAACATCAGGATAAATCCGGTGACAATCGGCCACGAAGAGGAAGAAGTTTCACGCCGCAGTTTCCAGTGTGCCACAAACACGGCGAGATAACTGACCAGGAAGGTAGCACTGGCAATGTTGGCGATCGCTTGCAAATTGAATAAATTGGTAACAACTAGAATACCGCCGATCGTCCACGCAAAGCCTTTGGTTCCCTTCCTCCAGAAAGGGATGGAGAACGCGGGTAGAAGCTGCTTGCTTTTCGACAATCCGATCGATATGTTCAACAAGCTGAAAAATGTTGCATTAATGGCTGATGCAGAAGCAATCAAGGCGGCAATCGATACTGCTGCGCCGCCCCATATTCCCAGTAAAGGCCTGGCAACCTGCGCCATCGCCGTATCGGCGTGAAGGGCCAAAGCTTCTGGAGATATATTTTCCACAACCACATAGGAAAGGATCACATAAAGAACCAGTACCAGCCCGATCGCCAAGAAAATGGCCCGAGGCAAAGTCTTGGCTGGATCTCTGAGATTTCCTGCCGTATTCGCCATCATTCCATAGCCGGCATACGCCAAAAACGACAGGCCAACACTCCCGAATACTGTCAGGGGATCCGTTTCCTTCAGTGAGGGTACGGCAGAGGGTGACAGATTGCTCAATCCTGCAACAATCAATACAGCCAGAATCAATAGCTTAAAGCTGACAAACAAAATCTCCGTTTTCCCGACGCTTCCGGCGCCCCGCATGTTGACATACCCGAACGTCAAAATCACCAAGGATGAAAAAATAGCCGTCGCCATCATCCCCCAATACCCTTCCCACCCCAGTAAATTGCTTGCGTAGGCTCCAAAGGATTTCCCCACCAGGGCAATCGTAATAGCCAGGGTCAGAAGATACACGATCGACAATGTCCCCGAAAATAATTTACAGGGGAAAGCCTTGTTGAAATAGTCCATAATCCCCCCCGAATCCGGATATCGGGATCCTAGTTTCGCATAGGAATAACCGGAAAGCAGGGCAACCACCCCGCCAATCAGGAAGGAGGCAAAAACACCCTTCCCGGCAGCCAGAACCGTCTGGCCCATCAGAGCGAAAATCCCGGCTCCGATCATGGAGCCAATGCCGAGAGAGGCTACTTCCCACAGTGAAAAATACTTCTTAACAGGTTCTGTATCCATGAAAATTCCGGTAGGTAAATCGTTGTGACCTGATTCTTTTGACCTTCTATCCACCCAAAACGATCATTCTAAACATCAATTTTCTCATTTCCCCCGTAATCGGATAGAGAACGCAAAGACTCTGACGGATACGACGGATTACTCTTGCCTCCTGGTGCAGGAACCATGATAATGCACTGAACAGTTCCATGTAGCAATGTCCAGCCTCAGCCGATATATCGACCATTTTTCCAAAGCAAAAATACTCTGCATCGGAGATTTAATGCTCGATATTTTCATCTACGGCAGTGTCAACCGTGTCTCACCCGAAGCTCCTGTTCCCGTGTTGCTGGAAAGCAGAGAAAAAAACATGCTGGGGGGAGCCGGCAATGTTGTCGCCAACCTGAGAGCCCTCGGTTGTCAGACATTTATGGCTGGAATCGTCGGAGAGGACGCCAATGGACAGTCTTTGCGCAGTTATCTTGACAATCTGGGGGCGGATACGAGGCTTCTTCTGGAAAAAAAGGGGTACACAACATCGGTCAAAACGCGCTATGTTGCCGGTAACCATCACCTGTTGCGCGTAGACAAGGAAGAAATGCTCCATCTGGACAGCGAGCTCTCGGAGCAATTGTTGAATCTTGTCGACCAGTGTCTGCCGGATATGGATATCGTTCTCCTCTCGGATTATGGCAAAGGTTTTTTCGACAACAGAATCACCCCGGCCCTCATCCAAAGATGCCGGGCATTAAAGAAAAATGTTATTGTTGATCCTAAGCGCATCGACTATTCCTGTTACCGGGGAGCCGCGCTGGTTAAACCCAACCTCAAGGAATTCATCGCAGCAGCCGGTAAAGAACTCCACCCTTCCGATCCGGATTTCGAGGAACAAGCCGTTACCTGCGGTCAGGCCCTCTGCCGCAAGTACGACATCGGCAACCTGCTTGTCACCCTCAGCGAATACGGCATGATTTTCATCCCCGGCACCAAGCGGACGAAACCTATCCGTCTCGCCACGGAAGCCCGGGAAGTCTTCGATGTTTCCGGGGCAGGAGATACTTCCCTTGCCGTGCTGGGAGCCGCCATGGCTTCCGGTACCTCCATGAAAGACGCCATGAAACTGGCTAATGTCGCTTCCGGAATCGTTGTCGGAAAATTCGGGACAGCCTGCGTCACCGGAAACGAACTCAAAACCCAGCTTTCCACAACAACCTCCTCCCGCCTGCTCACGGTTCGGGAAGCGGTCAAACTCACGAAATCACTTCAGGAACAAGGCAAAGTCGTCGGTTTTACCAATGGATGCTTCGACATTCTGCATCCCGGTCACTTGCATTCCTTCGACAAGGCACGGGAGTCCTGCGATGTCCTGTTCGTAGGACTGAATAGCGATGCCTCCGTCAAACGACTCAAGGGGAATACTCGGCCTATCAATAACGAGAAATCGAGAGCTGCTTTGCTGCTTGCTCTCAAATCGGTCGATTACGTCGTCATTTTCAACGATGATACCGCCCTGCCCCTCCTCAAACAATTGCAGCCCGATGTCATCGCCAAAGAAGGGTACCCCCTGGATCGCTGGCCGGAAGGCAGATATGTGGTTTCGTACGGAGGCAAAGCCCTGGAACTTCCTCGAATCGAAGGGTTTTCAAGTACCGGGATTATTTCCAAAATGAACGATCCATCCTGTTGACCTCTATGAAAGACTTTATCCATGCGGAACTATTAGAAATTGCCGAACATTTCAAACTCCTGGCCTCGTATTCGGGCATCATTGCCGATGCTGCCCTCCATTGCCGACGGGCATTGGAGAACAACCGCAAAATCATGTTCTGCGGCAACGGGGGATCGGCTGCCGACTCTCAGCATCTTGCCGCCGAACTCATCGGCCGTTACAAATTGAACCGCAAAGCCATGAATGCTATTGCCCTCACGGTGGACACTTCCATCCTGACGGCAGTCGGCAACGACTACGGCTACGATACCATCTTCCGCAGACAAGTCGAAGGCCTGGGACAAGAAGGTGATGTCCTGGTCGGCCTATCGACAAGCGGCAACAGCGAAAATGTCGTCCAGGCTTTCCTGATCGCCCGCGACATGGGTATCTCCACCATTGCTCTCACCGGACAGGGCGGAGGAAAAATGAAAGAGCTGGCCGATTTCTGCATCAATGTGCCTTCGGATGCCACCAATCATATCCAGGAAATGCACATCGCCGTAGGACACCTCATCTGTGGATTGGTGGAACAGGGAATCTACGGTCATGCGTAAAGCGCTTTTCCTGGACCGCGACGGGACGGTCAATGTGGAAAAAAACTACCTCTACAAACCCGCCGATTTCGAATTCGTCCCGGGTATTCTCGAACTCTGCCGTGGAGCGCAATCACTAGGCTATGACCTTGTTATCGCAACCAATCAGTCGGGAATTGCGCGCGGATATTACACCGAGGAAGATTTCCAGACCCTTACCCTGTATATGAAAAGCCAGTTCGGACGACACGGTATCACCATCCTGGACATCTTCCACTGCCCACACCTCCAACGGCATGAGGACAGAAAACCGGAACCGGGCATGTTCCTGAAAGCTGCCTCTCAATACGGGATCGATATGGCATCCTCTCTCAGCCTTGGAGACAAGGAACGCGATATTGAAGCCGGTATCCGCGCCGGAATCGGGTTCAATTGCCTTCTCTCCCGGGACAAAACAGTCCCTACGCGAGCCGATGCCATTGTCGCAAGTCCTGACGAGTTGCTCAGCATCATCCAGTCCCGGCAATAATACCCGGAGGGCCTGCTTCTGCGGACAATCAACTATGCCTCTTGCAGGCCTTCATCCAGTTTGGGAAGAAGAGTTTCCCAAACTTGATCCACCGTAATTTTAGTGATCAGATCCGGTGAAATGAGATTGACGGAATTCGCCCCTCGCAAAGCCCCTTGCTTGGTTCTGTTATCGTACAGGGCAATGGCAAAGCACCCGGACAGGGAAGCCATATGGGAGGGTCCCGTATCATTGCCGACGCAGGCAATCGCCCTCATCGCCAATTGCGGTACGTCCAGCAGGGACGTCTTGTTCAACATATTCACAGCCATGGGAGAAGCCCCCGCAATAGCATTGACCTCTTCCGCTTCAATGTCGGTTCCGATCACCACGGAATGAATACCCCGGTCCGCCAGACGGCAAACCAGTTCCTGAAAATTCTCAATCGGCCAGCGTTTGTAAGGATGATTGGGAGAACACCCGGGAATCAATAATACGTACCGTTCCGGCAATGCGTCGAAGTGCTTCCCCTCCCCCTTCAGAAACGTTAAGTCACTTATCTTGAAAGGAGCATGAATACCATTCCGATGTTGAGCACCAATGCCGACGGGGCATTTTTTCTCAATCTTGTATTCAACGCCTTTCCTGTAGTTTACCCACACAAACGACCGTGGCATCATCCACCGAAGCAGAGGATAATACCTGTACCGGGTACGGCTGGATGCCTGCAAATCGTAAATATGAGAAAATTTACCCCGGGCGATCTTCGCCAAAACCTTGAACATGTACGGCAGATTCCAGGCAGATGGCCTATTATCGATAATATACTCGTCGAACATGTTCATTTGACGAGCCATAGCGACGAAAGGAGACATGGTCATCAAAGACAAACTCGCCTCCGGATGCATTTCCCGAATGTGGCACATCGTCCCGACAGACAGGACAAAATCCCCCAAAGCACCATGCTTGATAATGAGTATCTTTTCTTTTTCCATATCCATGAGAGGGGTTACTGTCAATCTTCCGGGAAACAACATGATTGATTAAAAAAGCTTCCTGCAAAACGGCTCTACCGCCCGCATGCCGGGAACATCCGCCAAAGCTTTGTCCCGGAATTCCTGCTTCTGGAACAAATACAGGGCATATCCTCCGAACCCGCCTCCGCAGTACTTCCGGGCGATCGAGCCTTCTATATCAGGCAGGCGCGCCATCCCTTCGTCAAGCTGAACGCTATGATAAAGGCAAACACCGGCCGCCAACGTAGCGATATTGTGTTCAATCACTCCGGCCCTGGCAATAAGGGAAGACTGGGCAATACGTTCATAATCGCGGGTACAATCGGCCATCGACGGCGTATTATGCTGGGAATTGGTATAATAAATAGCCATGCGCCCATTCAGGAAGTCACCCGTACTCTTGATGTCGAGAATTGGTCTGTCTCCAGAACGCCAGACACACAGGCCGGTTTCGGAAATAACGGCAGGATCCTGCCACCCCACTCCGAGAGCCAGCTCCGACTGGACGGGATCTCTGCCTTCAAGCATGGCCCATGCTCCACTGCCTCCCATGCCGGCACACTTCTCGTACGTCCATTCCATCAGGGACACCATTGGCGTCACCGCACAATTGACGACAAAAGCCCCCGCCCTGGCATAACGGGGTACATCCAGCCATCCGCCGGCGAAGTCTACACGCAGGGGAACTTCATTAGGAGCCTTAATCCGATTCACCAGCATACTGGTAGAAACCGGCTGGAAACGCGGAGGAGTCTTGGACAAAATGACATATTGAGCTCCGATGCGGTTACAGAGTTCACGCTTCAAGTCTCCGTACTGGTCATCTTCGGTCACGGCAAGGATATCGGGTTTTTCAGCCAGGAAGTCATCTTCAAAATCAAGGCCTTTCTTCAGGCTCTTGCCAACGACCACCTTATCCACCATCCTTAAGCTTTCCAGCAAAGCCTTCTTATGTTCATCGGGAATGGAAGCCTTGCGATGCTTGTGGATCCATAGGACTTCCGACGACGCAAATGATACAATCAATTGATCTCCAAGGCACCGTGCTTCTTCAAAAAACTGGATATGACCAGCATGAAGAATATCGTAGCATCCGGATACAAAAATCTTTTTCATAAAAACCTAACTCGTTGGGGTATGCAGTTAAAACTATTCAAAAACGGGGAAATAATCAATTTATATGGATTGTTTATCGTAAAGTTCCTTGTACAACGGACAGGAAACGTATAAGTCATCGTGCGTTCCATCCGCAATAATGCGTCCGCTCTCAAACACGAGAATACGCTGGGCAATACGAATGGAACTAAAGCGGTGGGCCACGATAAAGGTCGTACGGCCCACGACAAGTTTATCGAGTTCTTCCTGAATCTTATTCTCGCTTTCCGAGTCCAGAGAAGCCGTCGCTTCATCCAGAATCAGAATGGGGGCATCTTTCAAAAAGGCTCGGGCAATGGCCACGCGCTGCTTCTGCCCTCCGGAAAGTCCGTCGCCGTAGTCGGCCAGCATCGTATAATATCCCTGCTCTTTCTGCTGGGCAAAATCATGTACGGAGGCTTTCTTCGCCGACTCGATCACCTCTTCATCGGAAGCGCCGGGTTTACCAAGGCGGATATTCTCTATGATGGAATTGCGGAAAATGAACGGGCTCTGCGATACCAGCGAAATATTGCTTCTGACGTCCGCCTTCGTCGCATCCCGGAGATCGACTCCGTCCATATGCACGCTACCGGACGAAACTTCATAGAAACGCGGGATCAAGCTGGCAAACGTCGTCTTGCCCGCCCCACTTGGGCCGACAAGCGCCACAACCTGTCCGGCCGGAACATCTACATTGATGTGTTCCAGAACCTTGTGCTTTCCATCGTAAGAGAAGGATACGTCGCGGAAACTGACATTCCCTTTGACTTTTCCCAGCGGCACAGGATTCTCCGGATCCGGCATATTGTCGGGCTGATCCAGAATGAAATTCAACCTCTCCAGGGAAGCCTGGGCCTGCTTGAGCCGGTTGTAGGTCATGCCAAGCCTTTTGATCGGGTCATAGCACATGAACAAAGCCGTCGCAAAAGACATGAAATCAGACTCTTTCATCCCGACGGAATTACAGCGCACCAAAAGATACCCCAATCCGAGGGCACAGACACCTTCCAGCACAGGCACAAGAAACTGCTTATACTTGACGGCCTTCATCTGGATGCGGATGAAACGCTCCGTCAGTTGCCGGAAGATAGCTACCTGCTGGCCCTGCATGCCATAGGAGCGGACTTCCCTCTGGGAGCACAGATTTTCCTGGGCCACGGCCATAATGTCGCCCAATTCCTTCTGTGCCCTACGCGCCTTCTCCACCATCCTCTTGCCAAAGAAGTAAATCGGCCAGATGGACAAAGAGACGAAGAACAAATTACTCAATAAAACGGAAGTCTGGGATGTCTTGGCAGCCTGGTACCCCAGGAAGCATAATGCGCTCACCAGAGTCATCGGCTGCTTGATCAAATCGTTGGACACCTGAGTAATCCCGGCTTGCACGTTCTGAGTATCCGTCAGCAGGCGGCTGATCAAGTCGCCCTTCTTCTGGCTCTCATGGAAAGACAATGGAAGCATCTGCAAATGAGAAAATGCTTTCATTCGAATTTCTTCGAGAACTCGCATCCCGACGAATGCCGTCAAATATCCGTTGATAAAAGTTGCCACGCCGCGAATCGTCATCACCAAAGGCAATATCAGACACGCCGTGATCAGCACGACCATATGCAGACGGTCCGGAGCTACCATCTCGACCAGTATATCCTGGATAAACGGGGGAAGCTTGCTGTTGTCGAATACAACAGGAAACACCTTGTCGATCATCATCGGAATCCCGAATCCGCTCGCAGCGGAAGCGACGACGCCGGACAACAATGCCAGAATAAAAGGCAACAACAGAGGCTTCAAATAAACCAGGAATCGGAAAAATTGTTTCATCATACTCCCTTACCTCCCGATCTCATCAGTTGTTTATCGTACAAATCCCGGTAGAGTGCGGAATTTTCGTACAACTCCAGATGTGTTCCGTCCGCAATAATGCGGCCCTGCTCGAAAACGAGGATGCGATCCGCAAGGCGGATCGTACTGAATCTGTGAGCAATCACCAAAGTCGTCCTGCCTTGGGTAAGTGACTCCAACTGCTCCTGGATCATTGATTCGCTCCGCATATCCAGCGAAGCCGTCGCCTCATCAAGGATTAGGATGGGAGCATCCTTCAAAAAGGCACGGGCAATAGAGACTCGCTGTTTCTGCCCACCGGAAAGCCCTTCCCCGGATTCTCCGATCGGCCTTTCATATCCGTTCGGATCTTCATCGACAATGGTATCAACGGCAGCTCTTTTACCCGCCGCGACAATCTGTTCCATCGTTGCCTCCGGATTGCCGATGCGAATGTTGTCCGCCACCGTGCCGCTGAACAAAACAGGGTACTGAGAGACGAGAGCGATGTTCTTCATCAAATCCTTCTTCCTGTAATTACGGACATCCTCACCATCAATTTTCACGGCACCCTCATTCACGTCGTAGAAACGGCATACCAGATTTGCAAACGTTGTCTTTCCTGCGCCGCTGGGGCCGACAAGGGCCACCACCTGACCGGCAGGAATATGAACATTGATGTCGTTCATCACCATTTTGTCGGCATCATAGGCGAACTTGACATGGTCGAACACAATGTCACCCCGGCAGCGGGTCATCTCATGAGGATGCTCCGGATCCGGCATATCGTCAGGCTGGAAAATGACCTCATTAAAGCGGTCAACGATCGCCATGTTCATCGCCAGCCTGTTATGGACGGACCCCAGCCTCTTGACCGGTTCATAGCAGAGATACATGGCTGTTGCCAAAGACATGAAATCTTTGACTGCCATCCCGTTCTGATTGCCCACATACAACGCGAATCCCAGAGCCAGCGCACTGGAAATCTCCACCATGGGCGGCAGCACGTTCTGCCATTTCACCACGTTGAGCATGGTTTTAAGGAAATTGCTAATCTGGAAACGAACGTGTTTAATCTGTTCCTCCTCCATGGCGTAGGCACGGATATCACGCTGGGAAGAAAGGTTCTCCTGAAGAGAAGCCGTAATGTCTCCCAATCCGGCCTGGGCCTTGCGAGCCTGTTTCAACATGATTTTGCCGATTCTCTGAATGGGCACGATACAAAGCCCCACCAGCACCATATTGATCAGCAAGATAAAAAACTGCTCGCTCTCGCTCGCTTTGTAAACAAGATACCCTAAAGCGCCCAGCATCGTCATCGGCTGGAGCACCAAGTCATTGGCCACTTGGAGAACCCCCTCCTGAAGAAACTGCGTGTCGTGCATCAGGCGGCTGAGCAAATCGCCGCTCTTGTGCCTTTCATGGTAGGAGAGGGAAAGGTTTTGAAACTTTGTGTACAATTGAATACGAAGACGTTCCAACACCCTCAACCCGGCAGCAGTCAACCAATATGCATTGAAAAATCCGGCGATTCCACTCACCGTAACGACCAGCGGCAAGAAACAGGCCGCCACCCAGACCATGGCACTGTGCAGGTTAGCCTCGCCGAATATTCCCACAAGAATAGACTGTATTTCCGGTGAAAGTTGCGCATGCCCGAACACTACGGGGAAAACCTTGTCGATCATGAACGGATATCCGAATCCGCTCGTCGCCGCCGAAACGACACCTGCCAAAATAGAAGCAAAAAGCGTCCATTTGTGAAACCGTATGTAGTTGCGCCACAAATACAATAAACGCGAGCCCATGGTCGCCCGTGGAAGAACGGGGTCCTGTATTACGGGTTCATTATTCATTATTCATTCAATCCGGTAGCTGTCTCTGAAAACCAAAAACTTTGCCGATTATACAGATCCTCACGCCATGTTCAAGTGTGGAAGGAATCTTCTTCGCGTTATCGTTCGCTTCGCAAGACTTCAAAACAGACCTACAAGGACAAATGCTGCTGGAAAAACACCCGGGCCATGCTGCCCGAGTAGATTGCTACCCAGAGAAATCCAATCCATATGCTTCATCAAGCCCACATGCTGAACAAGGAGAAATGGGGGCTTGCACTGAATGAATCAGCATGTTCGGGAACCATTTGCCCGGACCAACCACAAGGGAAGCGACATAACCAGCGGCATTCCGGAATTGACCGGCTATTGGAAATAGGTTTCTCAGGAAGAAGCTTTTATGTGGAAGAGGCGTTCCAATGCTTCCTTAGCTTTTTCATTTCCCTGATCCGCCGCTTTTTGAAGCCATTTTTTTGCTTCCGGCATGTTTTGATAAATTTTATCCGGATCATAATATTCTACATCCCCAGCATAACACGATCCCAAAGCATATTGTGCTTCACTGTCACCAGCTTCCGCTGCTTTTTTCCATAATTCCAGTGCCTTGTTGACATCTTTTTTCAAGCCTCCCAACCCCATGGCATAAAAGATTCCCATATTACGTTGGGCCGCTGGATCTCCTCGGTCAACCGCTTTTTGAGTCCAATAGACAGCTTTCTCTGAGCTTTTGGCAACACCTTTTCCCATCAAATAACAAACACCAAGAAAACATTGTGCTTCTCTATCTCCCTGGTTGGCCGCTTTTGTGAGCCATTCAATAGCTTGGGGAATGTCTTGTTCAACACCTTTCCCTTGGAAATAACAACCCGCTACTGTAGTAGCACTCAAAACGTTTCCCTGTTTGGCAGATTTCATGGCCCAGGTAAACGCTTTCCCGTAATCCTGAGTGACGCCGTTACCCTTCCCATAGCAGATACTCACTTGAACCTGCGCATCCGCATTGCCCTCTTCAGCAGCCTGTAAGAGCTTCTCAAAACTACCATATGTCCCAAACGGCGATTCCTGCGGACTTGCTGTTTTTTCAGGAGTTTCCTGTTGCTTGACTAATGCAGCGGGCATTTTTTCATGATGCGATTTCAATTCTGTTAAAACTTCTTTTGCTTCTGCATTTCCCTGACGAGCCGCCTTTTCCAACAAAATTTTACCTTGCTCTTCATTTTTTTCTCCTCCCCAACCATTCATATAACAAAGTCCTAAAAGATATTGAGCATTCGCATTGTTTTGATTGGCTGCTTTGCTAAACCAAAGTCTTGCTTGGAGTAAATCCTTATGGACATTTATTCCTTGAAAATAGAAACGACCTATATCATAAAGAGCAGGAGGAAAATTATGTTCTGCTGCTTTTTGATACCATTCCAGGGCTTCTTCTAAATTTTTATCAACATTTTTCCCTGTCTCATAATAGAGACCAAGTTTCCATTGTGAGTATGGATATCCTAACTGAGCAGATTGCTCATACAATTCTAATGCTTTTTTAGGATCTTGAGGTACTCCTTGCCCTTCTTCGTAGTAACTGGCAAGAAAGCCTAGAGCTTCTAAATCACCTTGTTCTGCTGCTCGAAAAAACCATTCAATGGACTTTTCTGTATTTTTAGAAATGCCACACCTGCCCTCTGCATAAATTATTCCTAAAGCGTTTTGTGCTTCTCTGTCTCCTGATTTACCTGCTTGCTGGAATAAATGGAATGCTTTTTCTTCGTTCTTTTCCATTCCAATACCGTTATAATAGCACATGGCAAGACGAGTTATTGCTGCAATATTCCCGCGTTCCCCCGCCAGAGTATATAGTTCGACTGCTTTTTGAGGATTTTTATGAACTCCCTGTCCCATCTCATACATCCAACCAAGTTTGACAGTAGCAGGAGCATCTCCATTTTCAGCAGCAAGCGTATAATATTCGAATGCTTTAACAATATTTTGTTCTACACCCTGGCCAAGTTCATAACAAAGGCCTAAAACCCTATAAGCATCTTTGTAGCCTTTTTCTATTGCTCTCGAAAATAGTTCCACTGCCTTGGTAAAATCCTGACAACCACTTTCTGGATTTTGATACAGGATACCGAGATTATATAAAGCTAGAGGTGAATCCTTTTCCACTGCTTTTTTGAGCCAATAAAGCGCTTTTTGCATATCCTTTTTGACAAACTTGTTGCCAACACTGTAAATAGCTCCAATATTCGCTTGAGCATCAGGATCTCCACTCTCTGCCGATTCTTCAAGTAGATGAAAAAGATTTTCATTCCAATAGAGAGGTTCATTGAGGATTTCCCTGGACGCTCTTATCTTGAAATTGTTATCAGCTTGAGAGAAATAAATCGACATGATCCCTAGGCAAATAATCGAAACGAAATGAATTGGAAATGTTTGTTTCATAGTTTCATCAAAAGCATTTAGTTATTGCATCACCAATATTTCTTCCTGCTTGCGTACCCATTAAGATTTACCCCCATACTAAAGTAGAAATCAGGGAAAATCTTTTTCCTGATTAAGGCGTTCCAAGAATTTCTTGGCTCTTTCGTGTCCCTGCTCCGCCGCTTTTTGAAGCCATTTCCGTGATTCCTGGATATCCTTCGGAATATCTTTAAAATATAGTGTTTGCCCGGAATAACAGCCTCCCAATGAATATTGAGCTTCTGCATCTCCTTGTTCTGCCGCTTTTTTCCACCATTCTAGTGCTTTAGTTGTGTCCATGCGCAATCCTCCCAATCCCAGAATATAGAATATTCCCATATTGCTCTGGGCACGAGCAATCCCCTGTTCCGCTGCTTTGTTAGACCAATAGACCATTTTCTCAATCTTATTCTGTGCTTCAGGATCTATTTGCGAATATTCTTTTTGGACAAGCTCTTGTATCTGGTCTTTTGTTTTTTCAAATACCAGTGTCGACGATTGATTCAGAACTTTCTGTACATCTTTATCCCTGCCGTATAAAGCACCCAAATCATCTTGAGCATCCGGATGGCCTTGTTCCGCTGATTTTTTCAACCAATAAAATTCCTGAGAGATGTCTTTTTTTACACCTTTCCCCAATGAATAACATGCTGCCATATAATATTGAGCATTTCGGTTTCCTTGGTTTGCTGATTTTTCAAACCAGGAAAAAGCTTTCTTCTCGTCTTGGGGAACCCCTTCGGCTCCCAAATAATACATTAAGCCCAGATTATATTGAGCATCCGGATCGTCTTGATTTGCTGATTTTTCAAACCAGAAAAAAGCTTTCTTCTCGTCTTGGGGAACTCCTTCAACTCCGTAATCATATATTGCTCCCAAATTATTTTGCGCTTCAGCATTCCCCTGTCTGGCAGCTTTTTGAAGCCATTCTACTGCCAGGGGCATGTCTTTTCTGGTTCCTTTCCCTTGCAGGTAACAACTAGCAACAATAGATGCTCCCTTGGCATTCCCTTGTTCAGCAGATTTCATCGCCCAGGTAAACGCTTTCCCGTAATCCCGAGTGACGCCGTTACCTTTCCCATAGCAGATACTCACTTGAACCTGCGCATCCGCATTGCCCTCTTCAGCAGCCCGTAAGAGCTTCTCAAAACTGCCATATGTACCAAACGGAGATTCTTGCGTAACAATTTCTCGCATAACAAGTTTTTTTTCAGGAATTTCCTGTTGCTGGGCCAATGCAGCGGGCATTTGAAGAAATATCGACGAGGTAAGTATCAAAAAAAGTTTTTGCTCAATCCAACACCACCGAATTTTCCATAACGATTTGCCTTGGATTATATCCAGAGGCAAATGCAAAATTGATTTTAAATTCATTTTTTTTATGACATTTTGTAAATTTATTTGTTGCTCAATTAATTAAAAAACTAAAAGATACACTGTGATTTCAACCAGGAATACACTTCTTCTGCATTCCCATTACCTTCTGCTGCTGATTTTTCAAGCCATTGCATGATTTCCTTCAGCTTGACTGGAAGTTCTTTGCCATCTAAAAAAAAGATTCCCAATTTAATTTGAGCAAAAGGATTTTCATGCCTTGCTGCTTGTACCCATAATTCTATTGCTTTGGCAGGGTTATGTGGAACACCTTTCCCTTCATAGTATAGACACCCCAAGCGGAACAAGGAATTGTTACAGCCTTGTTCCGCAGTTTCTTTCCACAATTCCAATGCTTTTTTTTCATCCTTAACGACTCCTATTCCGTTTGCATAACAGTTGCCGAGAAAAGAACGAGCCTCCAAATTACCTCTTTCGGCAGATAATTTTAATGTTTGAACTGCGAGATCATAGTCCTGTGGAATGCCTTTGCCTTCAGCAATACAATAGGCAAGATTCAACATTGCCATGTCATCACCTTGTTCCATGGCTTTCATGTACCATTTTACTGCTTTTTCATGATCTTGTTGGACACCGTTTCCATAGAGATAACAATCTCCCAAGAATACTTGAGCCCGTGCAAAATTTTGTTCTGCTGCTTTCTCATACAATTTTACCGCCTTTTTCATGTCTTTAGGAACAATCATGCCAAATTCATACATACCCCCGAGAACAAATTGTGCATTTCGGAAACCTTGTTTTGCAGATTTTGTGAGCCATTCCACCGCTTTTTCTGCATTCCCTGGAGATTCTTTTCGTTCAAGATAATAGTACCCTAAATTGTATTGTCCTGGTGCATACCCCTGGAGAGCAGATTTTTTTGTCCATTCATATGCTTTTCCTATATCCAAAGGAACACCTTTTCCATCAAAGTAACAATTACCTAAGGAATATTGCGCTTCCGCCTCTCCCTGTTCCGCTGCCTTCATAATCCAAAATGCCGCTTTTTCATAATCTTGTTCAATACCATCACCCTGACCATACCGAGTCGCCAATATTGTTTGGGATCTGGCATCACCTGCCTTTGCTTTCGCTATAAGATCCTCTAAACTAGTATCTTCGCGGCTCTGGTTAGGTGATAATGAGTTCTCCTGTGAACCATCTGCCCACGATGGGGTTAGCAACGTAAAGACCAGACCGATTCCAATCATGAAATTCCCTATTTTTATAGAAAGAGAATATATTTTAGGAATATGTAAAAGATCGCGCATTAGTAATTCGTTTTTCATTGCCTTAATTTAAAGAAACATTATTTTACCATGTTCTAGAACCTCCTATAAAAAATAAAAATTCCTTGCGTTTATCTGTATTTGCTTTAACTCCTCCAAACAAAACATTTCGGTCATCTATATCATAGTTCGCTTTTCCTTCAACATGGAATCCCTTTTCACTTCCTCCTGCTTTTAGTTCCCAAGAACCTTCCTGAGAAATTTCTGCTTCTCCGGACGTTTTACCATCTTTTGCATCAACCTTTAGCTTTATTTTCCCTTTAATATCTTTGTCTTTTGAGGCTTTGAAAGTTTCAGCAATCTGTTTCATTCTCTCTATTACTTCCTGTTCCCGTTTAAACCTATCACGAGCTTCCTTTTCGGCTTTTTCTTTTTCCTTCTTTGCTTTTTCTTTTTCTTCCTTTTCTCGTTTTTCCCGTTCTTGTTTTTCCTCGGGTGTTTCCTTTCCTGTATCATCTTCCTCTTCTTCTGAACCGTCTTCCGGGGTAGTCGGATCATCAGTTTCATCTTCATCATCATCCTCGTTTTCCGCATTTGGTTCTTCGGGTTCGGGTTGAGGATTCGGGCAGGTCTGGCCGTTTGTCGGCGCGGGCGTGCCGGGATCTCCGGGAACGGGGGTAGAACCACTGCCCGATTCTTCTTCCAGGCCCATCCAGTCCGACACCATGCGGTTCCCGGCGAAGGCGTAGAGGTTGAGGCCGCCTTCCTCCCCGAGGGGATCGCGGCTCACCCACCTGCCGTCCTGCGGGTTATAGTAGCGGTAGTTGTAATAGACGAGGCCCGTCTCTTCGTCACAGACTTCACTGCCCCATTGCACGGGGCTGGCGACTGTGCCGGAGAAGGCCTTTTTCCCGAAGGGGGAGTAGTCGTACTGGCCGACGAGCCGCCCGGTGATGTCGAACACTTCCGTGACGTTCTTGTTCTGGTCATGCCCGAAGAGGTAGGCCTGGTGGTTTTTCACCAGCGCGAGGGGACGCGCCGCCCGGGGGGCGGTCGGGTCCCACAGGAGGGCGTGATTCACGGAACTGCCGTTCTGGAGGTTCAGGGAGGCCACCTGCACGTACCCGCGGTAGAGGTAGCGTTCATGCAGGATGATGACGGAGCCTTGGAGCGTCACTTTTTTGGAATGGCGGCGCCCTTCGGCGTCGTAGCCGCATTCGACGACGGTGGCACCGTCCGACGACGTGAAGCGGACGGGACGGTTCCACGCGTCGTAGAGGACGTTCCAGATACCGGTGGGAGTCAGAATTTTCGTCTGGTTGCCGTCCGCATCGTAGGCCGGGGTGAAGCTTTCCGCCGTCTTCTCAAGCAGGGTGTACTGGTCCAGGGAGTTGGCCGTGTAGGCCGTGGAGGTTCCCGTCTCCGTGGCCGTCTGCCGGTTGCCGATGTTGTCGTAGGCGTACTGGTAGGCGTCCGTCCCCAGGGTGGCCCCGGTGAGTTCGCCGCGGCCATTGTAGGAGAAGGAATGGGACGCCGCCGCACCGGAGCCGCGCTTCTGCGAACGGGCGGTGAGGCGGGAGAGATCGTCATAGGAGTAGGAACGCTCCGCCAAGGGGGAGGAGGAAGAGGATTTCCTGATCCGGGCGGATGCGAGCAAGTCGCGGTCCGGCTCGTAGGAACGCTCGTCCAGGAGGCTTCCGGGGAGCGATATGCTCCGGATGAATTCGGAGCCGGGCAGGTAATCGAAGGCGAAGCTCTGCTCCAGGGTGCCGGAGGTGAGGACTGCCGTGCCGATCCTGCCGTCCGCCGCGTAGCCGATGGCCGTGGAGAACAGGCTGGAGGTGGCCGACGAGAGGCCGTATTCATCCAGCCGCCCGTGGGCGTCGTAGCTGTTGAGGAGGCTGTAGTCGGAAGCATTCGACGCGAAGGTCTCCCCGGTGATGTCCCCGTAGTGGTTATACTCCACGGTGCGGGTTCCGGAGCCGTCCGTCACGCCCGTGATCCAGCCGAGGTGGTTGTACGAGTAGGTGACGGAAGGCGTGGCGGCGTCCGAAGAGACGATGGAGAGGAGTTCCCCGGTCAGGGGGTTGTAGGTGCGGGAGGAGGTTGCCCCCCGGACATTGGTGGTGGAGATCAAACGGTTCATGGCGCCGTAGGCCATGTGCTCGGAAGTGGCGTCCGGGTAGTTTTTTTGGATGGGGAGGTCCCCCTGCCAGGCGTATACCCAGGTGGTCGTGTCCCCGTCGGTGCGCCCGGTGGGGTCCGTGACGATGGAGCCGGAAGGTACGCGGAAGGTCGTCAGCGAGGAGAGGTTGCCGTTGGCGTCATACCCGCAGCAGACGGGCTGGACCCCGGTGCCGTATACGGCGGTGAGGCGGGCGCAGGAGTCGTACTTATAGCAGGTGGTGAAGCCCAGGGCGTTGGTGACGAGGGAGGGCAGGCCCGTGACGGGGTCATAGGCCGTGGCGGTTTCCTTCCCGGCGCCGTCCCTGACGAGGACGACGCGCCCGGCGGGATCGCGCTTGACGGTGACGGCAATGCCGCGGCCATCCGTCTCCGTCACCGTCGTACCGGCAGAGGTGAAGGAGCGCGAGGCGGTCGTCACGGTTCCGGAGTGGTCCTTGCGGTAGGTGGCGAAGCCGTCCTCCAGGCGGATTTCCGCCGTGACGGAGGAGGTGGGGATGGTGCGCAGCCACGTGCGCTTTCCGTCGCCGTCGTATTGCGTCCACTCGATGATGACGTTGCCGTACAGATCCGTCGAGACGGTCTTGCTTTCCAGCGTGGGGCTGAGTTCCGAAACCAGTTGCGCCCGCGACCGGGAGAGGGGCTGGCCGGAGGCGTCATACGAGGTGGCGGTCACAACGGAGTACACCCCGTCGGCACGCTCTTCATAGGTGCGGACGTATTCCACGATGCGGGAATTCTGCGGGGTGGGCTCGGGAGAAAGAGGCATGAGCTTGCGGGAGAGTTTGCCCATGGCGTCGTATTCGTAGAGGAAGGGGACGCCGAGCCTGCTCTCCGAGACGAGCTGGTTTTTCGCGTTGTAGCTCTTCTCCGCGACGAGCTGCATGGCGAGGGAGGAATCGACGGGGGCGAGGTATTCACGGCGTTTTCTGCCGAGCCAGTCGGTCTCCTCGCTGCCGGGAACCTGGGAGGAGGAATAGCTGCGGATGGTCGTACAGAAGGCCTCCTCGGCGGCATAGGAGTAGGAGACGGGACGCTTCCCGGCGGCAGCCAGGGCGTGCAGGGAGGAGTCCTTGTTGTAGTCGGTCGTTTCCTGGGCGCCCGCGGGGAGGGTGACGATTTTGCGCAGCCCCTTGTTCTGGTAGCTGTACGCGGTGGTGAGGCCCCGGGCGTCCGTCTCCGAGGTCAGGCGTCCGAGAATGTCGTAGGTCCTGGCGGTCGTGCGGCTCATGGCGCCGATGTCTTCCCGGATGGAGAGGGCGCGGCCGAAGGAGTCCCGCGTGTAGGTGGTGATGGATTCCGGAGTCGTCGCCGTGGCGGAGCGGATGATTTCCACAAGCTGGCGGGCGGAGTTGTAGCCGTAGGAGAGAATCACGCCATCCTCGTCCACGCGGCGCAGAGGGCCGCAGCATCCCCATTCCGCCGTGCTGACGCGGCCATTGCCGCGGGTGGTCTTGATCAGGCGTTTTTCCCCGTCGTACTCGTAACCGGCGGATGAGACGAGGCTCCATCCCTGGCCGGTGTGGACGTATTTCTCATTGCGCAGGAGGGTTTCATCCTCCGCGATGTACTGGATTGTGCGTTCGCTGCGGCCCGGCATGACGGCGCCGTTGACGCGGGTTTCCGTCGTAACCTTCCACCGGGCGCCGTACGAGGTTGTGTCTTCATAGACAGCGACCTTCTGGACGCCGTTGAATCCCTGTTTTATCCGGGTGCGCCCCCGGGAGTATTCATTGGAGGCCTGTTCCCCGTAGAGTTCCCGGATTTTGACGAGGGGCACGGTTTCCCCGGCTGCGAGGATGCTGGTCGTGATGCGGTTGAGGAGGGGGGAGTCCTCGTAGGTGAAGGTGGTCGTCTTGAGTACGGTCTCCTGCCCGGTGGAAACGTGTTCCAGGGAGACCTGCCTGGTGGCCGGGCGGCAGTCGTTGAAGCGCAGGTCGGCGTAGGTGGTGCGCACGACGTATTCGTAGTCCCCGTCCGTCCAGGGGGAGGCTTCCATGGTGACGCGCCCCTGGGAGTCGTACTCGTAACGGGTGTAGCCGCCGTCCGGCAGGGCCTTGACGGAGACGCGGAACTGGCTGTTATAGGTGTAGGACGTGGTGCGGGCCAGCGCGGTGCCGTAGCCCTCCGTGCGGCTCAGGACGAGCCATCCGCCGTCCGTGTATTTCTTCACGACGCGCTCGCAGAAGGAGGGGGCCGTTTCCCGGAATCCTTGGACGGTCTTGATTTCCTCCCACTTGTCTCCGGGAAGCATGTTGCGCTCATAGGTGGTGACGATGCGCTCGTCCCCCGAGCCTTCGGTGATGATGGTCTTGTTCCCCTCGATGCGGCGTTCCTTGACGAGGGCTTCGTGCCCGGCCTCCTGGGTGGTGATGTTCATCGTCCTGACGGAGGGGTTCCATTCATAGGTGTAGACCTTGACGGGAGTGCCCTGGGGGAGGGTTTCCCCGCGGGCGTTCCTGGCGAGCCGTGCCGGGGGGAACTGGGAGATGGTCAGCTTGTTGGGCGTGCGTGCAAATTCCAGCACGCCGTCCCTGGAGCTGGCGATGCGTTCGATGTCCCCCAGGGAGTTCCTGGTGACTTCCACCTGGGAGTCAAACGAGCTTTTCGGAATGACGGCCCCGGTCCTGGTGGTCATGGAGTGGAGCTGCCCGGAGGCCAGGTCAAGCGTCTGGGAGGAACCGTCCCCCTGGACGATTTTGACGAAGGCCGGGGAATTGTCCGTACAGGGGGTCATGTCCGCCTTGAGGAACTGTCCGAGGGCAATGCCCCGGCGCGTGATCCCGTCGCGGCTGGCCGTCGCGTTCCCCGGAATGCCCTTGAAGAAGAGGGAGCCGCCCGCGGACTGGTTGACCTGGACGGACTTGGTGGAAGCATCGTAGCGGACGGTCATGCCCATGGGAGTGGCGAAACCGACCTT
>NZ_JARWNC010000012.1:0-14873 GCF_029854675.1 Akkermansia sp. N21169
CAGCGGTGAACAGGGCACCATCTTCGCCGAAGCCAACGGCGATATCCGCTCCGGAGCCACAAGCATCAACGGATCACTCGGATTCAGGTACAACTTCTGATTAGGAACAGAAGACGCAAACACACAGTGCCGCCTCCCGGAGAGAGAAGAATAGGGGAGGCGGCACTCTCTTTTGCCGGAACAGAGGGAGAAGCCGTCCCAATGTGACATAGAATGGAAATTGTAGTGTTTTTCATCGAGAGCTGCTTGACAAGAAGGGCTTGGCTCTTCATAAAGCCTCACACAAATTTATTGGCAATGATTCGGTACAGTATCATCCTCATAGGCGGTTGCTTGGCTCTGGCTTCATGTATTCCCAATGAATACGCCAAGACGCAACAGGCCAAATCTTCGTATTTGCATGGAGTTGGCGGAACTTCCGGAGTCAAGACGGACATTCCGCCGGAGGCGAGGCTGGGACAGGGCTTCTGGGATTGGCCTGCGGGGCTGGAAGGCGAACGCCGGATCGTGATCGATACCAAACTGCAAAAAGTGACGTATTATGTGGGAGATACTATTGTCGGGACCTCTCCCGTTTCGACGGGGAAAGAGGGGCATGCCACTCCCCTTGGTACGTACAAGATCATTAAGAAGGACAAGGATTACAAGTCGGGAACCTACGGAGTATTGCGCAGCAAGGCAACGGGAGCCGTTGTGAATGGCGACTTCAACAACCGTGCCGGAAGTGTTCCGGCTGGGTGCTATTACGATCCGGCGCCGATGCCTTACTATTTGTCCTTCCTTCCAGGTTACGGGATGCATCAGGGGTTTGTAGCCGGATATCCCGTTAGCCATGGCTGTGTCCGTATGCCGGAGGATATGGCACGCGTTTTCTTTGAAAATACGCCTATGGGAACGACGGTGGTCGTGAAGTAATTTAATCGTTTTTTTCTTAACAAAAACAGAAGGCCGTCGGGAATTAGATCTCGTCGGCCTTCTTGATACCAGGGGGAAATCGGGTCATGAATGGATGTTGTCACCCTATGAGACCGGACTTGCATGAGATAGGGGAAAGCGGGTAGCATGGCGCGCCCTTTATGAAATGTTCTTCCGTTGTTTTTCCCGATTCCTGCCCGTATGTATGCGGCATTGGTGCGGTTTCCTCATTAGGAATCGATAGCGCGACGCATGTAGAAAAGATACTCGAAGGGAAGTGTGCATTTCGTCCGCTGGCGGAGTTGTGGGGGGAAGGTCACGCGTGGGATCGGATACCGGCAGCCTGGCTGGAAGACAGGGAGTTGTTCATGGGACGCCGGCAAGGGCCGGCTTCAATCCTGGCTCTGCTTTTGGCCCGGCAGGCGGTCGAGGATGCGGGGTGGGGGGCACGCGAATTGGAATCGGCAGCTTTGATTGTGGGGTCTTCGCGCGGCAATGCAATGGGCTGGCTGGATTCCATCTCCGGACGGAGGAAGATCAAATTATTGTCGGTACCTCAGTCTCTCCACAGTGAACTGGCATCCTCCGTAACGATTGAGTTTGGCATCCACGGTCCCTACCATGTACTGGCTAGCGGATGTGCGGCCGGGTTGGATGCCGTAGGTCTGGCTGCCATGCTGGTAGAGTCCGGCGTCGTGGAGCGTGCTTTGGCGATTGGGTTGGATTTGCCTCTGTCTCCATCGGTTCTGGATACGTATTGGTCTTCCGGTATGCTGGCCCAGGTCGGGGTTAATAATCCGTACGGTGAAGATGCTGACGGGATGGTGATTGCCGAGGGAGGGGGGGCCGTGGCCCTGTCCATTCATCCCGAAGAAGGCGTTCCATATGGGCGTGTGCTGGATTACCGTTCCAATTCCGATGCAAGCAGTCCTCTAGGCATGCCGGCGGACGGATTGCAGTTGGGCAGGTTGATCAAGACTTCCCTGGAGAAGACGGGGGCGGTTTGCGAGGCGTTGACGATATGTCCTCATGCCAGTGGAACGAGGAACAATGGCATCGCGGAAAAGGCGGCGTTGAAGTATGCTTTTCCCGGAGAGGAAGGAACGGCTCTCCGCTTCCCGGATGTTCGCCTGATGAAACCGTGGTGCGGTCATGCTATCGGGGGAAGCGGTATTCTGGAGTTGTGTATGATGCTGGCATTTGCGAAACGGGGGCTATTGCCTCCCAATTTACCCGGTATGGCATCGCCCTGGGAGGGATGTATCCTCTCGAAAACCTGCGATCTTCTGGATGATCGTATTCTGTTGAAGACGGCTTCTTCGATGGGCGGACATAACGCCGTTCTTGCCTTGAGTGTGAACCCAAACGCCCCAATTTTATGAAAACGCCTGAATCCGCATTGTTCCAATATGAAAAAGAAGGCTTATTGAGAAGGCTGCGCCCCATCGAATGCCTGCCGGGCGGAATGGCCCGTATGGCGGATGAGAGCGAGGTGGTCAATTGGGCCTCCAATGATTATCTGGGGCTGGCCCGGGATCCCCGGATTGAGGAGGCGATGATCCGGGGGGTCCGCGACCACGGGACAGGTGCTATGGCTTCCCGCCTGGTGACGGGGACACGCCGCGTTCATGAAGAACTTGAGGAACGCCTTGCCACTCTAAAGGGAACAGAGGCAGCAGTGGCTTTTTCCTCGGGCTATGCGACATCGGTCGGTTTGATTCCGGCGATTGTGGGGAAGGGCGATTTTGTCGTTTTGGACAAGTTGAGTCACGCGAGTTTGATTGATGGAGCCAGATTGTCGGGTGCGGAAGTGAGGACGTTTTTGCATAATAATCCGGAGTCCTTGGAGAAATTGCTTGTCCGTTTGCGGGCGAAGTCGCCGGATGCTGATATCTTGGTAGTGACGGAGTCTGTGTTTAGCATGGACGGGGATAGGGCTCCCTTGCGCGAATTGGTTGAAGTAAAAAACCGATATGGAGCTCTCATGCTGGTGGATGAAGCGCATGGATTCGGTTTGCTGGGCAGGAATGGTGCCGGTCTGGCTTCGGAACTGGGAGTGTCTTCGGCTATTGATTTCCAAATGGGAACTTTGAGTAAGTCGGCCGGTTTATCGGGCGGTTATGTGGCTTGTTCCCGAGCCTGGGCTGATTTATTCATCAATTCGTCCCGGTCGTTGATTTATTCGACAGCACCTTCTCCGGCGTTGGCGCAGGCGGCTGTGACTGCACTGGATATGATTGAAGGCGAAGAGGGAGAAGCGAAGCGTATCCATGTGCGTTTCCTGATGGATTTGTTTGTTTCTTTACTGGGGATGGAGGCAAGACCTCTGAGCTCAATTTTTCCTTATGTGATAGGAGAGAACGAAGACGCCTTATCGGCTGCATCTGCTCTTCTGAATGCGGGGCATTTGGCTCCGGCGATTCGGTACCCGACAGTGCCTCGCGGTACGGCAAGGTTGCGTTTGACGTTGACTGCCGCCCATACGGAGCAACAGGTTAGGGATCTGGCTGAAGTATTGTCAAAGATGCAGAGGGGTGAACTGGCGGTTTCGCAAGCGTGAAAAGAAATACGGAAGCATGCTTGAATATAGCACTCCTTTCATAGGGAAGTGCAAGGATGACCTGTTTTTTTTTGTTTAAAAAAATATTTATATAAATTGATTCATTTTGTTTTTTGAAAAAACATAAAATAATCACATGATTCACAATGGATGGCCAATAGTCATGCTGGAATAGCGGATTGCACATCCGTTTCCAAGAAAAATATTTATTTGTATAAATGTCGCAAACCATTCTTTCCCAATTAACTACATTAAATATTTATATCCTTGTTTGACAGGGTTATTGCTTGAAATATGATATACTGTTGTCCATAAAAGCGAGAATAAAACGACATTATTGACGGATGTGCAATCCGCTACATATACGCCCATGGTGAGTTCATTTTTTATCAGACGTTTCTTTGCATCGCTTCTTGCTGTAGGAGTACCTGCATCTTTCGCTTCATCGACAATTGATGACATCAACGAATCTCTTCGGCAGGCAGCCAAAGGAGATTCTCTCTCCTTCACTATCCAGGAACATATCCTTATTCCCTGCCATAGAACCTCCGGGAGTCCTTATGACGCTAAGGAATGGGGAGCCATCAGCAATCCGGACGGAGTCACTTTTCAGCTTTCTGGACTTCAGGTAAACGGAGAGAAATCGTCTTTCACCGGAGCAGAACGCAGTGATCCTCTCGATCTTACCCGAGCCTTGCTTAATAATCTGGGATCAACCATGAAGGTGGATAACCTGATCTTCGACAACTGCAGTTACTACCGAGGTGGTACCATCGCTTGTACCGGAGGAGCCATCTCGAATTTTGGAGGAACGCTGGAAGTCAAAAACTGCGATTTTTTCGGTAATTCCATCAGCAGTTACCAGCGTTTCAGTGCAGGAGGCGCTATCTGTGCCGCCCGTGAAATTTCAGGAGCTAAATCTACCGTGTGCTATACGACTATTGATGCGTGCACCTTCATCGGCAATTTTGCCACGACCGATCCGGAGGGTTATCAATCGGTTCAGGGAGGCGCCTTCTATAATGAAGACTTATCTATTGCCACAGTTCGGCGAAGTACATTCAACAACAATTATGTGATTGTTGACAAAATGAAAACGTTCGTATCCGGAGGCGGCGCCATTGGCAACTGGGGTGACATGGAGATTGAGGATTGCTCGTTTACTGGCAATTATGTCCTTTCCACAGGGGGTGTTGCCCTCTACGGCGGGGCTATCTGGTCTGAAACTAATTTAAACACTATTTATTCTCTTACCATTCGCAATTCGATTTTTGAGAACAACTACATTCAGACTTCCGAGCCACAGGGTATGGGGGGAGCCATCTGTTTCAGATCATCAGGTCTCAACACGATCATCGACAGTTCCTTCTTCAATAATTTCAACGCCTCTTCCAACTACTACGGTGGAGCCATCGACACTGCCGGACCTCTCAACCTGATTGCGGAAACGAAGGACGTCGTCTTCAGTGGCAACAGGCACTTCGTCACCCAAGTCGAAAACGGGCTGGCTCAAGATGGCCTTTCCAACGCCATTACAACCCGTGCCGGCGGTTTCCTCAACCTCGTCGCCGCCTCCCAGGCCAAAATCGTTTTCGACGACTCCCTGATGGCTGCCAATAATGACACGCCACTCAACATCAACCCGGATACCATCGCTCTGAACAACGAAACGAATGAAAAGGTCGACAACCCGTACTCCCATGACGGGGAAGTGCAGTTCAACGACGGCGTAACCGTCAACAACTTCACGGTCAACCTGGACAACGGTTCCCTCCGCGTCGGCGACAAGACCTTCATCAAGGGAACCGTCAACGCAAGGACGGGCACCGCCCTCCTGATCGACGGATTCACTACCATAGCCCAGGGAGAAAAGTTCGCCTTGGAAATCCTGGGACCCCCAACTCCGGGCACGGACGGAAACTACAATGTCACGGGAACGGAAGGCGAACACACCATCCGAGTCCGGATGAACGACGCCATGGTCGCCGCCACAGATACCAACCCCGTCTGGAACTTCGCCGACGGCTCCTCTCTGAATGCCGAGCCGGGCAAGCTCGTCTTCGTGCTGGACATCAGCGGCATCCAGTCCAGGCCGGAGGAACTCCACCCCTTCATCTTCTCCCACACGCTATCCACCGAAACCACCCAGGCAAGCGTGGCCGGCGCCAAACACGTCTACCTCGTCGATGACGATGGATGGTCCCTCGAATACGAACCCTATACCGCCAACGGGACGACCTACGACCGCTTCGACTTCCTGTCCGGTCAATACGGAGTGGAACTCCCCCAGCCACCATCCCCCATCGATCCGGAGTTCCCGGTCAACCCTGAATTCCCGGTAGATCCTCCGACGCCTCCCGCTCCGGCCTGGAACGCCCCCCTCGGCGTCGGCACCGTCCAGGTCAACACGCTTTGGACCTCCGTCCGGTCTCTCTGGTCCTTCTCTGACAATGCCCGGACCAATACCCGGTACAACCTCAAGCTGGAACGCAACGTGGCCTTCTGGGTTTCCGGCATCGGCAACTACTACACCCAGGAAAACCAGGACTTTTCCACGGGGTACCGCTACCGTTCCCTGGGATACGCGGCGGGCGGCGAGTACGCCTTCGCCAACAACTGGACGATGGGCATGGCCGTCGGCACCCTCTGGGGAGACCATGACGTCAACAATGGCCTGGGGCGCATCGACAAAGACACCAACATCGGCCTCCTCTACGGAACCTACGGGATGGCTCTCAACCGGCAAAATGCCTTCATCCTGGACATGCAGGCCGGCTATGCCCGCTCCAGCAACAAAGGTACAACGAGGATGCAGGCCGTATCCGAGGACAACCTGGGCGGGAAATGGACCGACCAGGCCTGGATTCTGGACGTGAAGGCGATCTGGAGCCATCAATTGAACGAAAGGCTTTTCCTGGAAACCTTCACCGGGCTCCAGTACACCTTCGCCGACCAGAACGACTACACCCTCAGCGGCGAGAAGTACCAGTACCGTCTCTCGGACGGCAGCATGAACGAGCTGCGCGCTACCGTGGGAACCGGTCTCCGTTACCGGGGTTATCTAGGAAGCAAGGCGTTCACGGCCTACGCGAAGGCGGGAGTAATCCAGGACTTGAGCCGTAAGACGCCCCGGGTCGATGTCCAGGGCAACAGTCATTTCTGGACAGCCTGCGGCAGTAAACCGGGAAGGACGTCGCTGAGCACGGCGTCGGGCATGCGTTTGCAGCTTACGGAAGGTCTGAGCGCCTCGGCGAACTACAATCTTGAAGCGGCCGAGAAGAGCCTCATGCAGACGGGAAGCGTCAGTCTCATTTACGAATTCTGAGTTTCTTCCGGATACCTCTCCGGTTCACCGGAAAACCAGAAGAGGATTCTTGATTTTCCGTTCGAAGAGAATTGCGGTATTCTCTGAGATCCGGAAACGGGAGTAGGCTCAGGACGGTTCTCTTGCAAAACCGTAGATTGGGTCGCTTCCAAAACAAGCTCCCCCGGCCTTCAGTCGAAAGTCGGGGGAGCTCATTTGTTGATGATGAAGCGGATCGTATATCCGTTATTCTTTATTCAGGACAATGTCCGCGCAATGCTTTGCGAGATTGCGGAAGGCCGCGGAAGCACTGTTTTCCGCAGGATCGAGCAGAGCGACGGGAGAGCCTTCGTCTCCGCAGGAGCGGGTACGGATGTCGATGGGAATTTGCCCCAGAAGCGGCACTCCGAGTTTTTCCGCTTCGCGAGCGCCACCTCCTTCTCCAAAGATGTGATAGACCTTTCCGTCGGAAGGACATTCGAAGTAACTCATGTTTTCGATGATGCCGAGGATGGGTGTCTGGACTTTTTCGAAGAGTCCTACAGCTTTGCGGGCATCGATAAGGGCAACTTCCTGCGGGGTTGTGACGATGACGGCTCCGTCGAGATCTGCTGTTTGCACGATGGTCAGCTGGATGTCTCCCGTTCCGGGGGGCAGATCAAGGATCAGGAAGTCGATGTCACCCCATTCTACGTTGCGAAGGAATTGCTGGACGTATCGGGTGGCCAATGGTCCGCGAACAGCGACGGGAGAGGCTTCGTCGATCATCAGGCCGATGGAAAGCAAGCGGATACCGTGCGCTTTGACAGGAATGAATTCGTCGTTCTCATTGGCTCCGGGACGTTCCTTAGTGCCGAACATGAGAGCCATGGAAGGACCATAGATATCCAGATCGACCAAGCCGACTTTATAACCGAGTTTCGAGAGGGCGACTGCGAGGTTGGCGGAGACTGTGGATTTACCGACACCGCCTTTGCCGGAAGCGACGGCGATGACGTGCTTGGCTCCGGGGATGGAGGACTTCCACGAAGCGGGATCATCATTGACCGGCTTGTTGGCTGCGGGCGTTTTGTGGTCGATGTTGACATCGCAGTGCTTGACTCCGGGGATGTGCTTCATGACGTTGTGCACCCCTTCGAAGATGTAACGGGGGATATCGGCGTTGCGGCTTTCGATCTGGAGATTGATGACGACATTGTTGTCATCGTCGATGGCAATGTTTTTTACAATGCCGAACGAAACGATGTCCCGGCTGAATCCGGGATATTTGACCGTCGTCAAAGCGGCCCGGATGAGTTCCGGCGTGAGTGGTTGTTGTGAATCGGTCATGATAGAGTTAGTTCCTGTGGAGGAGTAATTGGATCGGTTTGGAGATCGGCCAGAGGATCAAATGGACGAATGATGAGAAATACTGGCAGATTAATCGGAAAATGTGAATCGGTTTTTGCAGGAAGCGATGGAGTCCTGCGTATTTTTCATACATGATGCTGAGGGCGACGATGAGAACGATGTTCGTGAATTTGAAAGAAATTCCCCCTTTCCAGATGCTGTCGATCATGCCATGGTCATAAAGGATTTCTTGTCCCATATCGACAACAAGAATTACCCCGACAAATCCGACGAGAACGAAGGCCGTATAGTTGAGAACGGGGAATTTTTCCAGGATGCCGATGCACCATCCGGCTACGATTCGGAGAGCAAGGATACCGATGAAGACGCCGGTACAGACGACCCATATATGGTATTCTTCAGGGATGTGTGCGGCATTGTTAACGAGTCCGACGGCTGCGACGACATTGTCGAGCGAAAGCGAAAGATCCATGAGCTCAATGCCGGCAATGGTCGCCAGAAAACTTTTACCTGCGAATTTGCCGGCGGAATGATTTTCATGTTTTTCGACATGTTTGAGAGAGAGGTGGTTCGCAGCCAGATAAATCAGGTAGATTGCGCCAAACCACTTGACCCATTCGTTGTGCATGAGCCAGGCGACGGCTGCCAGAGCGATACCCCGGAATACGTAGGCGCCGATGAGCCCCCAGCGAAGAGCCGCTTTTTGCTGATGCTTGGGCAAGTGGGATGCCATGGCGGCGATTCCCAAAGCATTGTCGACAGACAGGAGGCCTTCGATGAGGATTAATCCCAGAACGATTTGCAGGGCTTCGCTATAGAACCCGATGGGGATGGGGGTGTCCCATATTGCCAATAGTGAAAAAAGTGCAGTCACGTGCGCCGAGAGTAATTGATTCTCTGCAGTGATCAACCCTCAAATCTGTAATAAGACTTGGGAATACTTCTACTACTGTCACTGTGCGGGTTGGATGACTGTATTGTGGTGGTAGGATTCGAACCGGTTGTACTGTTCCGTATCCAAAGCGGACGGATAACTCATGACGAGGAGGGGGTAGGGAGCATCACCTTCCTTGTAGGGGGGATGGATATAGTCGTACTGTTGGTTGGATATAAATCCATTGCGTTCGTAGAACATCAGCCTGCGGCGGGAAATTTCATCAACGACGGGGTCAATTTCGAGGATGACCGGGATATTGGAGTGCTGCTTGATTTCGTCGAGTATGATTTTGCCGAATCCGTTATTTCTCATGTGCGGGGAGACGGCAAAGTGTTCCAGATAGACGAAGTCGGGAGTATTCCAGAAGCAGAGGATTGCGGCAACGCGCCCGTCGGATGTCAGAAGGGCGTCATAGTGAAATTCCGGGTTGTGGAGGATTTCTTCCAGATTAGGAATGGTGCGTTGCTCGTGCAGAGGGAAACTTTGCGTGTAAATTTCGTTCGCCTCCGTAAACAGGGGATCATGGATACTTTTGATGGCGATGTGCTTGAAATCTTTCATGGCTGGGCTATTGCGTCGTATGGTGTGCAATGTCTGGTTTTTGGAACCCTACTATGAGTTATTTTAACGTCTGAAGTAAAGTCTTCTTTTCTGTTTTTTTGCCTATTATGGAAGGAAGAGACGGTCATGTTGGATGTATTGATGACAATAAGGTTGTCTGGGGAAGGATGAATGAGTACGCGTTCCGGTATTGCTCTGATGGGATATTCCCCTACATTGGTGGGCCATTCCCTTTCTTGTTCCAAGAAGGGGGGCATGACTCTTCCATATGAAAAGGTATAATGAGGAAGTGACTGATGATGAAGTCCTATGGGGTCTTCTTGATCAGGGCTATACGGATTTTGCAAAGGTCTCGTTGAGAGGACTGCAAATGAGCCGTCTTCCCAATATGAAAGGGTGCCGCGTAGCGGAATTTGACTGCAGCAACAACCGCCTGACGACATTGAAGGGCGCTCCGGAGGTTTCCGGTACGTTTGATTGTTCCAAGAACCGTCTGGTGTCCTTGCAATATGCGCCTGCCGGCCCGCTTGATTCCTTCTTGTGCATGGATAACCGTTTGGAATCCCTGGCTGGCGCACCGCAGGTTGTGGAGAGGGAGTTTGACTGCAGTTTCAATCGGTTGGAGTCTCTGGAGGGAGGGCCCTCTTCCGTCAAGGTTTCCTATACTTGTTCTTTTAATCAGTTGAAGTCGTTGGAGGGGGCACCGGACGATGTCCGCGGAAGTTTTGATTGCTGCTGGAATCGTTTGACGAGTCTTCGCGGGGCTCCGCAGGAAGTGGAGGCGGGGTTTAAGTGCGGGAATAATGAACTTGTTTCTCTTGAAGGGGCTCCTCCACATGTGACAGGAGAATTCGACTGCCGGGAAAACCAGCTCGTTTCTCTGGCACATTGTCCTCAATCGGTTGCCGGACGCTTTGTGTGCAGTCATAACAGACTGGCAAGCCTGGAAGGGGCTCCGCCCGGAGTGAAGAAGGAGATGGACTGCTCGTTCAATCTGCTGGAGTCCTTGACTGGAGCTCCGCCTGCTGTGCAAGGCCGGTTCGATTGTAGTCACAACAGGCTTGTTTCCTTGAAAGGAGCACCGACAGGCGTTCGTCTGGCGTTCAACTGTTCTTCCAACAAGCTGGATTCTCTGGATTTCTGCCCTCAGGAGGTGGAAATGGATTTTTTCTGCAGCGACAATTGCCTGACTAGCCTTCAGGGCTCTCCTCCGGGAGTGAAACGGGATTTTGATTGCAGTGGAAATCGTTTGAGATCTCTGGCGGGATGTCCTGCCGGTGTTTCACGCGATTTTTTCTGCCGTGACAATTTACTGACGACGCTGGAATATGTACCGCTTGGCGTTTCCCGCCATTTCAATTGCGCATCGAATAAATTGGGATCCTTGGAGTCCTGTCCACCGGGAATTCTCGGTAATTTTTCTTGTGCGGACAATAGGCTTCGTTCTTTGAGCGGGGTTCCTGCCGGAGTGGAGGGCTCTTTCGATTGCGGCCGCAATCAATTGTCGTCGTTGGACGGTTGTCCTCCCGGCGTACAGGGGAGTTTCATCTGTTCTCGCAACAAATTATCATCTTTGGAAGGTTCTCCCCAAGGGATTCTTGAAAAGATGGATTGCAGCTACAACCAGTTATCATCCCTCCGAGGGATGCCGAAAGATGTAACGGGATACTTCGATTGCAGCCATAACAATCTGGAATCCTTGGAGTTTGCTCCTCTTTCCACGAAGGAGGGATTCAATTGCAGTCACAACCGCCTGAAGAGTTTGAAGGGTGCCCCTCTCGGTGTGGAGGGGAGTTACGATTGCAGCCACAATTGTCTGGAAACCCTGGATTACGTGGCTTCCGGCGTGACGTGGCGTTTCGATTGCAGCTATAACCTTCTTCGTTCTTTGCGCGGCGCTCCGGAACAAGTGTCCTGGCATTTCGACTGTAGTCACAACAGGATTATATCGTGGGAATATCTGCCTCTCCACGTGCAGGGGAAGATGATAGTGGAAGGCAACCCGGCGGGAACTCTTGACGAATGTCGCAATGATCACTTGGCGGATGTAGAGGGAGATTGATTTTTTCCTCATTTTCATTAAGATGCGAACATGAAACGGGTATTTTCCTTCGGTGTATTGTGCGTCATGTCTGCAGTCTTCCTGTCTGGATGCGATGATGACAAAAAGGGGGAGGTTGTCGGACTAAGCGAACAGGACTCTCCCATGCCCGGGAATGCAGGGCGGGAGCGTACCGTCGATGCTCCGAAACCTGTAGAACGTGACGATGAACTGGACCGTGCTATCCGGGATGCGACCGATGGTACTGCCGAACATGAATATGCGGTGGCCAAACTTTATGCCGAGCGTCTCAAAGCAGGAAAGGCAAAGGTGGAACAGGTCGTCGAATGGTGCAAGAAAGCTGCCGACAAGGGCTATGCCGAAGCCCAGATGACCCTGGCCGGCATGTATTATTACGGTGTGGAACTCGGTCGCGATTCTTCCCGGGCGAAGGAGTGGTTTGAAAAAGCTGCCGCGGCGGGCAACAGGGAAGCCGATTATTACCTGGGATTGATGTATCTGATGGGGGACGGCATTGCGCGCGATACTGCGAAAGGCGTGGAGGAGATCAAGAAATCCGCTGAAAGCAATATTCCTAAAGCGATGGGGTTTCTCGGCAATCTTTATTGGGAAGGAAAGTTCGGCGTGGAAAAAGATGCCCGCATAGCCCAACAATGGTTGGAGAAGGCTGCCAAGAAGGGGGACATTACGGCTGCCCAGTTTCTTGGCAGGATTTATTACAACGGGGATGGTGTAGAAAAGAATCCCGAGAAGGCCTTCAAATGGTATGAAAAGGCTGCTCGTCTGGGAGATCCCCAATCGGAATACATTGTTGCGATGATGTGCTTGAAGGGGGAAGGGACGAAGGAAAACCCCGAAGAAGCCGTTTCCTGGTTGAAATTGGCTGCAGGTCAGGATCATGTCGGTGCCATGGCTCTGCTTTCCATCTGTTACAGCAGTGGCTTGGGTATTAAGGCTGATGCCGAAATCGGCCGGGTTTGGAAAGAACGCGCCTTGAAACTGCAGAAAGAACAAGAGGAAAAGGCCGCGACCGGGAATAATCCGCCGAGTGGCGAGGTTACGCCCGGATCGGGAGGGATGCCCAAACAGGGTGAATTGTGAACAAGAAGCTTTCAGTGCAGATCAATGATTCGTACTGAGACAATTCCATTCTTTAGGGGGGGAATGAGATTTCTTGACTGATCAGAGAAGCCGGGGTATAGACCTCCTTGGTTATTATAACCGCACGAGTTATGGACAAACAGCAAACATTGGTGCCGGCCCTGGCAGAAGGAACCGTTCTTTACGATATCTACCAGATCGTGCGTGTTTTGGGCGCGGGAGGTTTCGGTATTACCTACATGGCATGGGACATGAAGCATGAGCGCCATGTGGTCATTAAGGAATGTTTGCCGGGGGATTATGCGGTGCGCAGTGAGGATGGCGTTACCGTTTTGCTCCGCCATGAATCGACTCGCGACATGTTTGAAAATTGCATCAACAATACGATGCAGGAGGCGCAGACGCTGGCTGGATTTTCTCATCCGGGCGTCGTTCAGATTTTTGATTTGTTCCGTGCTCACGGAACCGTCTATTACGTTATGGAATTGATTATCGGACAAACGATGTTCGAGATCATGGAAAATTTAAAAAAGTCCGGCGGATCCTTTACCCAGGCCCAGGCGGAAGGATTATTGGTTAATATGCTTGATATCCTCGAGCATCTCCACGACCACGGAATTTATCATTGTGATATCAAACCGGGCAATATTTTTATCATGGGCAACGGCATGCCGAAGTTGATCGACTTCGGAGCCGTCCGAACCAAAGTGCTCCAGCACGATGGACTTGTACAGGTGACTCCCGGTTATACCCCTCCCGAGTTCTATCCCGGGCGTTTTCGCGAGATTGGCCCCTGGTGCGACCTCTATGGGCTGGGAGCGACATTTTACGAACTTTTGACGGGCATAACTCCGGAACCTGGCGATAAGCGTTCCGTCGTAGACAGAATGGTCAAGATTGCTTCCGTGGAAGGTTTCCGCAGGAAGTACTCGCTTCCTCTTCTGACCAGTATTGACAAGGCGTTGGAACCTTCTCTGGAAAAACGTTTCAAGTCTGCCAAAATGTGGATTGAATATATGGATGCCTATGAAGCCGGCGTTCAATTGGTAACGACCTCCGATCCCAAAGCCAACGAGCGGTTGAAAATTGCCAGTTCATTGAACAAGAGAAAGAAAAGTCCGGTGGTGAAAATCGTGATCCTCCTGATTTTGATTGCCCTTGTTGCTCTTGCATGGTTTGTTCACACAGGTGAAATCGAATTGCCTTTTGAGCTGCCGCAGGAATATTCGTGGCTGATTCAGACGAAGCAACCGTAATTCGTCCTCCGAGGACTATGGCATAGGAGGCCTTTGACTCCGGCATGCGTTAAAATCCCGGTTACCGTACCGGAGCAGACTTGATGTCGTGTTCATGGTCAATCGGTGATTTCCGAAGATTTTGAATTTTGATGTATTTCAATTGATTTGGAAAATTATTTATTTTGAATCTTGACACAAGGGATTTGAAGATTGATTGTGTAGAGTGACAGGAAGGTTTTTATTCCTGCTTTTCTGTCCTGTGTGTGCTCAAACCATTCATTTTGCTGTCATGAATACGCCTGTTTCAGATTCCGCCTCTCCGGCCTCCAATCCGGAAAACGCCACCCTCGCCTCCCGTCTGCCCGGGGCGGCCCCCTCGCTCTCCAGCAGCGCTGCTCCGGTTTCCAGTTCCTCTGCTCTTCCCTCGTCTTCGGCAAGCTCCAGCGCCCCCTCCTCATCGGCTAGCTCAAGTTCTCCGTCCTCGTCGGCTAGTTCCAGTTCTCCCTCATCTTCGTCAAGCCCTCCCACGTCCTCATCGAGCAGCAGTGTGCCCTCCTCTTCGTCAAGTTCCAGCGTACCATCCTCTTCGTCGAGTTCCAGCGTGCCGTCTTCCTCGTCAAGCAGCAGTTCTTCTCCATCTTCTTCGAGCAGCAGTTCCTCTTCGGAGCCTTCTTCCAGTTCGTCCTCCGAGTCATCCTCCAGCTCCAGCAGTGCTTCCCCCACCCAGGAAGACACTCCATGCCAGCCCTGCAACGATCCATGCAATGAAAGCTGCGCCAACGGGGACGGGGACTATGCCGGGCGCATCGGCTTTGGCGGCACGCCGGATGGCGGCATGTGCGAAG
>NZ_JARWNC010000008.1:0-9645 GCF_029854675.1 Akkermansia sp. N21169
CTGTGTGTTTGCGTCTTCTGTTCCTAATCAGAAGTTGTACCTGAATCCGAGTGATCCGTTGATGCTTGTGGCTCCGGAGCGGATATCGCCGTTGGCTTCGGCGAAGATGGTGCCCTGTTCACCGCTGGGGATGCTCAGTCCCGCCCCGAATTGCAGCGAGGTGGTTCCCAGTTCGGCGCCTCGCACTCCCGTCCTGTATTGCGGGAGCCCCGTGAAGCCGACGTCGGCCCGGGTGCGCGTGTCGCCCATGTCCTGGGCCACCTGGAAGCGGAGTTCGCCCTGGGACTGGCGTCCGAAGACGTTGCTGCCAATCAGGCTCAGGAAGCGGGCTCCGGCGGCGACGGTGGCCGTGGTGCCTTCCAGGCCGCCGACGCCGAGGCCGGCGGCTCCGGCTCCCGTTTCGCTGTAGTCGTTCATCGTGTAGCGGGCGACCTGGGCGGTGACGATGGGCTGGAGGATCATGCCGGATGTTTCATCCCCCAGGGAGATGTCGTAGCTGAGTTCGTAGAGGGCTCCGTAGGCGCTGCCGCTGGTTTCCCCGTGGCCTTCGTAGCCTCCGGCTCCGGCCCCGCCGTTGACGCTGCGGTCGTAGGTGGCGTTGTTCCAGCTGCCGGTGAGGATGAGGCTATGGCCCCAGTTCTTGTGCTGGTAGCGCCCGAAGAGGCTGACGTAGTAGCCGTCGAGGGTGCCGCTGAGGGTGTCGGCCGCACTGGAGGTGAGGTCGCCGTAGCTGGCGCTGAAGGCGGCTCCGACGGTGAGGCTGGGGCTCAGGTCGATGTCGGCTCCGCAGGTGCCTCCCCAGGTGTTGAGCTGGTAGCCCGCGCAGTCTCCGTCTCCGTCGACCCGGTTGTAGCTGCCGGTGCCCTGGACCCACATGTTGTAGAGGGGGAGGTCCCCGGCGTAGGTGTAGGCGGGGTTGAGGCCCATGTTGGCTACGCGGTTGCGGAGCATGTTCTGCTGGTTCTGGAATTCCCACCGCTGGGCGGTCAGGAGGCTCGTGACGGTGCTGCCGGCGGAGGCGGCCATGAGGCGGCTGGCTCCGGTGGCGTCGCCCGCGGAGATGCGGGCGTCGACGGCGTTGAGCAGTCCGGCGAGTTCTCCGGCGGGGTCCTGGGCCTGCGGGTTGAGGGTGGTCAGCACGCGGTCGAGGAGGGAGCCGCCGGCCGTGGCGACTTCACTCTGCCCCCGGTGGATGTAGAAGCCGTTGCGGTTGGCGGCGGTGGTGAGGGTGAGGATGCCGTTGACGGTGCGGACGCTGGAGGCGGCCGTGTCGAAGTATTTGCCGAAGAGTTCGTCGAAGGCGAGGCGCACGTCGCCTTCCTGGACGACGTGGTCGGCCAGGGCGACCTGGAGGGGGAGGTCCCCGTCGATGTATTCCTGGCCCCGGGCGGCGGCGAGGCGGAGGGTGGCTCCGCTGCCGATGCCGAGGGTGGCCTGGACCGCGTCTTCTCCCTCGGCCGAGGCGACGTGGAGGAGGGGTCTGCCTTCGCTGTTGATTCCCTGGGAGGTGTTGAGGGTGAAGGCGAGGACCGAGTCTCCGGCGATACTTCCGCCGTTGTTGAGGGTGAGGGTGTTGTTGGACCCTTCGGAGTTGCCCGCGAGGAGGTGGACGGTGCCGCCTCCCGAGGCGTTCAGTGAGCCGTAGGCGGCGCTGCCGGCCCGGTAGTCGAGGGTGAGCGTGCCGGAGGAGTCCGCCGCGAGGGCGGCCCCGGCTCCGTCGAGGGTGGTGACGGTGAGATGCGCCCCGTCGCCGGCGGCTTTGAGGTTGCCGGTGAAGGAGGCGAGGCTGCCGCCGAAGGTGGCCGTGCCTGTGATGGCGGCGGTGCCGGCCCCGGAGAGGCTTCCCGCGACGGCTCCGGGGGTGCCGGAGGAGTCGGAGGTGTACCAGTCGCGGAGGCGGGCTTCGGCGCCGCTTTCGAGGGCGAGGGTGGCTTCTTCGGCCTGGTCGAGGGTGACGCCGTCGAGGCCGGGCCGGGCCGCTTCTCCGGTTTCTCCGGAGGTGTCCGGGCTGCTCAGGAGGAGTTCCCCTCCCCGGAGGGTGACGAGGGCTTCCCCGGGGGTGGCGGCGCGGATGGTTCCTTTCCAGGTGCCGCCCCGGACGAGGTTGAGGCGGGTGCCTTCACCCAGGTCGATGGCGCCTCCCGTGGCTCCGCCGAGGGTGTCGGCGCTCAGGAGGCTGCCGTCTCCGTCGAGGGCGATGCGCCCGTTGGCTCCGACGCTCAGGGAGCCGGCTTCCAGGACGGAGTCGAGCCCGCTGAGGGTGAGGAGGGCTTCCGTTCCCGTCCCGGCTCCGGTGACTTCGAGGGCGGCCACGCTGTGGCTGCGCCCGGAGGCGGTGAGCTCGAGCCGGCCTTCGCGGACGGCTACGGTGCCGGCGGAGGAGAGGGTGCCTCCGATGGCGAGGGTGGCTTCTCCGGTTTTCTCGATGAGGGTGCGTTCGCCGCCGGTGAGGTTGCCGGCGAGGCGGGAGTGGACGAGGTCTCCGTCCTTGTCGCGCCCGTTGAAGAGGATGGCGCGGGCCGTGCCGGAGGCGTCGCCGCAGGAGATGTTGAGGTTGGCTCCGCGGACGCCGCTGACGTATTTCATGACGAGGGCGGGGTTGTCGCCGTCGCTGCCGGAGGCGGGGAGGGTGACGTTCATGTCCCGGTCGACGTAGACGGCACGGTAGTCGATGAGATCCCCGTTGCCGGTGATGTCGCCATGCCTGGAGGCGAGCCAGACGGAGAGGTTGCCGTCGACGATGACGTTGCCTCCCTGGATGCCGACGATCTGCAGGCCCCATTCGCGGAAGAGGGGGTTGAAGCGGATGGCGGTGCCGGGGTCGAGGGTGCCGTTGGTGATGCTCAGCGAGACGCGGTCGCCCAGGGGTTGGGGTTCGGCGTAGTCGGGGAGCAGTTCGCTCGCGTCGTATTTGACGGTGAGGGCGCGCAGGATGTTGGTCTGGAGGTCTTCGCCCAGCTGGATGTTCATGACGCCGTCTCCGGCCATCCCGACGGTGGTTTCGCTGCCCTGCGGGGCGGCGAAGTTGATCAGGGCGGTGGCTGCGCCGCCGGGACCCTGCGGGATTTCCTGCCCGGTGGAGGCGTCTTTGATGGTGGCGTTCATGGAGTCGAGCACGAGGTCGGCCCGGTTGAAGAGCACGTTGCCCCGGCCGAGGTTGTCGATGCTGCTGCCGGAGGCGAGGGTGGCGTTCCGCAGGGCGCTGCCGGTGAGTCCTCCCATGTCGAGGCTTACGGCGGGGCCGCCGATGAAGCCGCTTGCGTCGATGGCGCCTCCCAGGGCGGTGACGGTGCCGGAGGCCGACCAGCCGCCCGCGCGGCGGAGGGCCCCTCCCTTGATGGTGATGTCGTTGTCCAGGGCGAGGTCGTTGAGGTCGAGGATGCCTCCGTCGACTTCCATCAGGACGCTGCCCGTGTCGACTCCCGCGTTCAGCAGGACGACATGGTCGACTCCTCCGGCAGCAACGAGGGTGTAGTCCCCTTCGAGGGCTCCGGAGAGGACGGCGTCTTGCAGGACGAGGCGCTGGCCTTCGCTGCCGGTGATGGCGGCGTCGGCGTTCAGACGGAGCTTGTCGAGGGCGAGGAGGGCGTCTTCCCCGTCCCCGAGGACGAGGGAGGTGTCGCGCGTTCCGGCGCCCGGGACTCCGTTGCCCAGGACGATGGTGACGGCGTCCCCGTCGATGGCGGCTCCGGAGAGGTTGAAGACGGCTTGGTCGAGGACGAATTCACAGGCGCTTCCGGCGGTTCCGGAACTCCGGACGGCTCCCGCGAGGGTGATGGGACCGCCGTTGCCCGAGAGGGTGGCCGTGGTGCCCGAGAGGGTGGTGTCCCCGGACAGGACGGTGGCGTTGCCGACGCTCATCGACGAGCCTTGCCCGTAGGCGACGGTGGCGGAGACGGTGGCGTCTTCTTCCAGCATGGCGAGGCTTCTGCCTCCGAGGATGGAGACTTCGCCTTCCCCGGCGACGGCTTTCTGCAGGGTGACGGCAGCGCCGTTGATGCGCAGGGTGTGGCCCGCGTCGACGGTGACGAGGTTGTAGGATTCGCCCGAGAGGGTGAGGGTGCCTCCTTGGCCGGCGTCGCTGCGGCGGATGTTGGAGTAGGTGTCGGCATCGCGGTCGGTCAGGCGGATGCTCCCGGCGAAGTCGCCGGTGAGTTCGAGGTCGCCCGTGCCGAACTTGTTGAGGACGAGTTCGGCGTTGGAGTTCAACACGCTGTTGAGGCCGAGGGAGACACTGCCGGCTTCCCCGCCGACGGCGAGGTTGAGATCGTTGAGGATGGTGTTGCCCTGGTCGTCCTGGGTGGTGTTGACGATGAAGCGGTCGGAGAGGGCGTCGGAGACGCTCTTCGCCATGGCCGTGCCGAACTCGAGGGTGCCTCCGTCAAAGGTGATGGCGCCCTGCGTGCCGAGGGCCCGGGCGTCCTTCATCACCAGGGTACCCCGGCGAAGCGTGGTGCCGCCGGTGAATTCGTTGGCCTGGTGGAATTCGACGATGCCCACGCCGCTGACGAGCATGGTGGTGGCCAGGGGGGCTCCGGCGGCATTGAGGCCGTCTTTGATGGCTCCTCCCCGGAAGATGTAGGTGCCGTTGGATTCCACCTGGACGTAGACGGGGGTGACCCCCTCGGCGGCGATATCGACGGTATGCTCGGTCAGCGAGGTGTCGCCCGCCGCCCCGAAGAAGACGGCGTGGTTGGCCGGCCCGTCGGTTTCGGCCTCCTTGCCCTGCCAGTTGGCGTTGAAGGTGTTGCCGTCCACCCAGTCGGCCTGGGCGTTGCCCGCCCAGATCCAGGTCTTGGTGTCGGTGTTGATGTAGGCTCTCAGCACCCACGAGGCTCCGTCGCCGGAACGTTCCAGGGCGTAGGAGTAGATGGGCGAGACGTCGTCCCAGTCCATTTCCACCCCTCCTTCTCCCAGGGCGATGCCTTCCGTGAGGCTGCCCCCGTCGCTGCCGAACGAGGCGATTGTGTAGTTGCCTTCCGAGAGTTTTTGGAGGAAGTCGGCCGAGAAGTTCAGCGCGACGGATCCCTGCGAGGTGAGGGCTCCGGCGACGCTGACGAGGGCGTCCCCGGCGGACATGCTGAGGTTGTCCATCGTCAGCGACGTGCCCAGTTCCAGGCAGTCGGCCTTCAGGCGGGAGTTGGTCTTGAGGACCGTGCCCCCGGTGACGGAGAGCGTGGAGCCCGGCGTCATCGAAGAGAGGGTGTTGCCGCCGCCCAGGGAGAGCGAGGCGGCCGTGAGGGTGCCGTCGAGCGTGGCGGTGCCCGTGGCGTCCGACAGGGCGATATCCAGTTTGCCGACGCCCGAACCGGCGCCGCCCTTGAGCGAGCCGCCCGTCATTGAGACGTTGTTGGCCAGGGCGTTGCCGTTGATGTCCAGAACGCCGCCCGAGATGCTCGCCTCCTGCGTCCCCAGGGCGGAGGCGGATCCTGCGCGGAGGGTGCCCCCCGAAATGGAGACGGCGCCGCCGTAGCCCGAGTTGTCGCCCGACAGGAGCACGGTGGAACCGGTCACCGACAGGGCGCCCGTTCCGGTCATGCTCCCGGAAATGGTTTTATCTCCCGTGCCGCCGAAGCTCAGCGACGAGGCGGAGTCCCCGGTGTTCACGGCGCCCGCCGCAAAGGCTCCGCCGACCGTCAGGCCGGCTCCCGAACCCAGCACGACCGTGCCGCCGAAATCGCCGTTCGCCCCCGTCAGGGACAGACGGGAACCGCCGGCCACTTCCACCGTCCCGGTAAGCCCTCCGTACCCGGAGAGGGAACCTCCGTAGACGTAGCCTCCGGCTTCCGTTCCGTTGAACCTGACCGTGCCGCTTCCGGCGATGGCCATGTCCCCCGCCCTGAGGGAGGCGGACTGGAATTCCAGAACGCCGGATTCCACGCGCACCGCGCCGGTGGCTTCATAGTTGCCCGTAATCTTCAGGGAACCGGCACCCTGCTTGACAAGGACGTGGTTGCCTTCGTCCCCTCCGAGGTGGTTTCTGACCGTGCCGGAAATGAGGAGGTCCACATCCGCCGAACCGTCGGCCACGCTGATGACCGTGTCGTTCTGGCGCAGACCCACGTCGGCGGAGATCGTCGCCGTCGTTCCGGACGCTTCCGTAAGAATCTTCGCACCGCCCCCGAAGAGGTCGATCCCCTTGCCGGTCACTCCCGAGGCCAGCCCCACGGAGCCTCCCCGGAGCGTCAGGACGAGCCCCTTCATGGTCTGGCTGCCGGCCAGTTCGACGCGGCCCGCTTCCTCCACGCGGATTGCCGAGGTGTTCACGGAGGATCCTCCCCAGCCCGTCGCGTCCTTGCCCATCTTGAGCAGGCCGTCGACGACGGATACATCCCCCTTCACCACGCCGCCGGCTCCGCCGTCGCCGTTGCCCTTGAGTTCCACCGTCCCCCCGTTTATGGTCAGGGAACCGGATAAAATCCCCGTCCCGTCGAGCGTCAGCGTCCCGGCTCCTTCCTTCGCATACGAGGCGGCATTGTTCACCGCCGTGCCGAAGGTGACTTCGTCGCCGGCTCCGGAGATGTTCAGCGCCAGGGAGGTCCCGGCGGCGACACCGTCCTTCAGGCGGGCGGAAATGTCTTCCTCGTTGCCTTCCAGCCAGGTCAGCTTCGCGCCGCCGCCCGCCGAGATCTTCCCGGTGCCGAGGCCGCCGGAGACAAATTGCACTTCTCCCGACTGCAGGGACACCGCCCCCGACCAGTCCGAGCTGGCGAACTTCATGGAGACGACCGTGCCCGTCCCGGACACCGTCAGCGCTCCGTTGCCGGAAAGAGCCCCGTCCGTACCTTTCTCAAACGTGTAGCTGCCGCCCGTCACCGAGAGGGAACCGGGCTTCACCGTGCCGTTGACCGTCACCGTCTTGTCGGCCGCATCGGCTCCGAAGACGACCGAGTCGCCCGTGTGGAAGGCCGCCTCTTCGCCCGTCAGCCCCTGGGTGTTGGTCCAGGACGAGGCGTCCTTCAGGACTTCCCAGGCGTGCGAGCCGGAGGTGCCGGCCCAGGAGAGACTCACCGGATCGCTCTTCTTGAAATTGAGGGTCAGCGTGCTGCCCGACGTATCGAAGCTCAGCTTGCTGCGGGCCGTCTTGTCGTACTGCATCCCGATGACGGCAATTTGACTGTCGTCCAGGGAGCTGAAGCCGAGGCTCGCCGCACCCAGCAGCTTCATCGTGTAAGTGCCCGCCCCGAATCCGGCAAACGAGGCCAGGTCGAGCGTCAGCACCGTATCGCCCGTCCCCAGGGAGAGCGCTCCGTCCACCTGGTAGAGAGCCTTCGAATCGTTCTTCAGCGAATAGTCCGCCACGATCACGCCGCCGCCCAGCACCAGGCCGCCCGCAAGCGTCCCCGTACCGGCCGCGCTCGTCGTCAGCGTCTGTTTGCCGCTGAGCGTCCCCAGCTTCAGGGCGCCTCCGTCAAGATTCAGCGTCACGGCGTTCGTCGCTCCGAGATTCGTCGCGCCGCTCACGTCCAGAATGCCCTGGCGGGCCGTCATGACCGAGTCGAACGTGCCCAGGTCCCCCGTCAAAATCTGCGTCCCGGCCCCGTCGTGGATGATCGAAACCCCATCCCCGATATCGCTGGTGTACGTGTTGCTCACGCCGGACGCCGTCTCGATCGTCAGCGTCGCCTTGTCCACGCCGCTTCCCCGGGCGACGTTGTTGTGGTAGCCGCGGCTCTTCAACCCGGCAATCGTCACTTCCTCTACCCCGAGCTCCAGCTTCGAGGTCCCGTAGGTGTTCGTCGCGGTTTCAGACGTATCGGCCTGCAGCTCCACCGTCGCGTTCTTCAGGGCATTGGTGTCGTTGAGGCGCAGGATGAAGTGCTCCCGCCCGGCCGCTCCGCCGCAGTCGTTGAGCAGCGTCACCGTCCCGTTGAACGTCCCGGCACCGTTCAACTCGAAAATCCCGTCCACATCATTGTTATAATCCTTCCGCAGGGAAAGCGTCTTGCCCGCGGCATCCCCGTCGAGGGAATCCGCCGACACGATCCCGATGACCTTGTCGAGGGAAATCGACGAATTGTCCGTCACCGTCAGCTTGCCCGCCCTGAGCAGAACCTTCGCCGACGTGTCCGAACCTTCCTTCTCCGCCAGGTTGATCGTGCCTCCGTTCAAATTGATGTCGAGCTTGTTGTCTCCAAAGGAAACCTGGTTGGTGAAATTGAGCGTGCCGCCGTTGATCGTCACCGCCCCCGTCTGGCCGCTCAGGTCGATGCCCTTTTGAAGAACCAGCTTCCCGTCCTTGCCCACCGTCACTTCACCCGATACCCCGAGATCCGAGAGCTTCACCGTCGTATCCACACCGATCGATCCGGCCCCCCTCAAGTTCCCGGCATAGGCGAAATTGTCGTTCTTGGAACCGGCGAAAACGAGCCGGCCGCCCTCTTCGAAGGTGATGGCCGAGGCGCTGTTGATGCTCTGGGTCACCTGGGCGCCGCTCTCGTCGCCATCCACAACCCCCACCAGGGAATTGACCGTCAGGGTCGCGTCCTTCGTGATCGTAAAGCCGCCCAGATAGGAAAGGTTGTTGCCCGCCAGCACGACGCTGCCGTGCCCCTCGATGCGGAGTGAGGCATCGGCAGACCCCGTCAGGGCCCCCGAAATCGTCATGGCCGCCCCGTCCGTCGAACGCTGTCCCCCGGCCGCGTCGGTCGTGTTAAGCACGTACTTGTCCGTATGCAGCGTCACCGTCCCGTCCGGAAGCGTCAAACCCTTCGCTACCGTCGCGTCATCAATCAAACCCAAAGTCGAACCGGAAGACAGGGTCACGGTCAGGTTGCCGATATTGGCAATGCCATTGCTCCCGGCGATGTTCAACGCAGCACCATCGGCAACATTGACCTTCACCGTACCTCCCCCGCTTACGTTTACACCCTTGTTGAAATTGCCGATCCCCCCTTCTTTAATGTTAATCGTCCCTGTTTTTTTACCGGAACTATTCATTCCCATAAACGCATTGACGAGATTGAATTCACCGAAAATGTTAATCTCCGTATTGTCGTACATCCCGAGGAACAAGGCCCCGTCACCCGTATTGCTTGAACTGGTGCTGGTGCCGAGCGCGGAAAACACAATCCCCTTATAGATATTGATTATATTGGTTTTACTTCTCGAATAGGGAGACAAAAGAATGGTTTTATTGATAATGACGGCCCCGCTGTTTTCAACATCGCTCCGACCAAAATCAATCTGGCCGTAAGCCATTCCGATTTTGTCCATTTCCAGCGTACTCCCCTGTTGCAAATAGATGCGGCTGGTAAGGTATGTACCACCTAAATCGTTATATTCCTTCCCGAAAACTTTCGCGCCCCCGGTCAATTGATACGTCGCATTGTTGAGCATCCCAATGCCGTTGCCGAACTTCTTGGTCCCGCCATCCAGGGTGACGACGGCCCCGGATTCGGAACGCAGGACCAAATCCCCGTCAACGTCTCCGGAAATCGTCGCATCTTTCTGGAAGATCAACTTGCCCGCACCCGTCACATTGCCTATCTCGGTCTCTCCGGAAGTCGACAAAACCAAATCCCCTCCCCCCATGTTGAGAGAGGAGACGAGCAGGAACCCCGCGTTACTCCCGTCCTCAATCGTAAATGTCCCTGTGGTTTCGTTAAAAGACAAAGTTTCTTTAACATTCAGAGTGACTCCGTT
>NZ_JARWNC010000006.1:0-8072 GCF_029854675.1 Akkermansia sp. N21169
AACCCAGTTCGACAACGCCTTCCGTCACCGTCAGGGTGCCGTCCCACTGGGTGTCTCCTTCATTCGTGCCGGACAGCACAAGTGAACCGGCTCCGCTCTTGGTCATGACTCCGCTGCCGGACAATGCTCCCGACAAGGTTACGGTCTCAGCATTCGACAAGGTTGTTCCGGTTGCACCGGTTCCTGCCAGGACAAGGTCATGGGCAGAGGACCAGCCTTCCGCCGAAGCCAGCGTTCCGTTCCCCAGCGTGACAGTGCCATCCGTCCCGGCAAAACCGCCTGCACCAAGGTTCAGGGTACCACCGGTGAGTTCGAAGACGGAACTGCCCGAAAGAGCTATTCCTGAAGCATCCACGCGCCCGCCCGAAATCCTCAAAGTCCCGACGGTACCTTCCCCTCCCAGGGTCAGGGTGCCGGATACGGATATGTTGGCGCTATGATCCGCATGATCCGTCGTCACGGCTGTTTCCGCCGCACCAAAAATCGTCAGATTATTCGCAGCAAGCGTACCGTCGACGGTCACGATACGATCGGTAACTCCGGTAATGCCATACGAGGATATTTTAATCGTTCCCGACAAGGCGCTGATGGTGCCCGATACGGAGTCCGCTTCGAACAGAGCCCGCAACAACAGATTCCCATCATCCGTCTTGGACAAGGTGCCGGCTATACCGGCAAGAGGAGAAGAAACAATCACCTCTCCCCCTGACACGGCATTGGACAATTCGAGAGATGCGCCGGAAGCAATGGATACCGTTCCGCCGAAGAGGGCCTTGTTGACAAGGTTCGTCAACCGGACAGCACCCGTCGAAGTTGCCGATCCGATTTCGAGATCGCAGCTATTCAGCAAGTCTCCATTGGACTGGGACACGAACTGGAAGCCATTCCATTCAGTGTCACTGGTCCGGGTATTATCAATTGTCAACGTTGTACCAGCCGCCGGAAGAAGCTTGATGGAAGAAAGATCCTGATAGATTCCCGGCGGAAGATCATTGCCGATCCGATTACTCAGGACAATACTGGCCGTCGTCTCCAACGAGCCTCCCAAAAAGTCGATCATGCCCGTTCCCAACGCATCGCTCGTCGAAACCGACACGATCCCTCCGAACAGGCGGGAACCACCGGCGTAGGTGTTGCGGACACTGGGATCAATAGTCAGGAGACCAGCGCCGCTCTTGCTTAAGAAGACATCATCGCCTCCGATTCCTCCATTGTTGTTACTGATGAAGGTAAAGTTGTTTGCGTCTCCGCTTTCGTTGGCAACCGTAACCGACGAAGGAAGGACTGTCCCGTCAATATCAACCGTACGGATTCCCTGATAGGTATTGTTGCCGATGAAGCAAACTTCCTGTCCATCGGGACCACGGTCGGCAGGGGAGCCGCCTTCACCCAGTATCCATTCGTGATGATCCGGACTGAAACCGCTCCAGGTATCGCCCTCCGTACCGTTCCATGTCCAGGCGATCACGTTAGAAACACTAATGAGAAGGACATGATCGACAATCGAGAGCATGTAAGCCTTGTTCGGATCCATGGCATAGTGCCATGAAAAGTCGGAGGAGGAGAGAGTATTGTCTCCGGCAAACAGCTTGTAGGTACCCGCCGCCAGATTTTCGTAGCCATCGAGCACAAGAGTCTTCGCTGAATTAGGCGTATAGGTACCGCTCAGGGAAATAAACGGATCATCCCCCTCCTCGCGGCCATCCATTTTCAACGTAATCACCGCGCCGTTCGCCATTGACAGGTTCCCGGCGGAAAGAACCGATGAATTGCCGCTTACCGTAATGTTGTGCAACGTTAACTGGCCTGCTCCCGTATAGGCAAGTGTACCGCCCGAAATAACCGTATCTCCCTGATACGTAATCGCACCGGTCAGGTTCACCGTGCCGGCGCCTGTTTTCACAACTCCGGCCGTCCCCGACAAAGCATTATTAATCGTGCCGCTCTTCAGCTGCATCGCCTGGGCAAGGTTGATCCCGGATCCGCTCAACGTACCGCCGTCCAGAGTAATCACTCCGGCATAGGCGGAGCCTCCATTCAGCGTTGCCGTTCCGATCGCTTGCACGTCATTGGCAATAGCCAATGCATCCATCTCCAGCGTACCGCCGGAAAGTTCAACGGTACTTTCGCCAAAAGCCTTGAGATGTCCGGCCTTCAGGGTTCCTCCCGAAACGGACGTCTTGCCGGAATAGGTATTCTCGCCGCTCAGCGTAACGGTCGAGCTACCGTCACCGATCTTGGCAACCCCGCCCGTACCGGAAAGAACATTGGCTATCGAACCACTCTTCAACTGAGCCGTCTTGCCTTCCGCCAGATTGACGGCATCACCCGTCAGCGTACCTCCGTCAAGCGTCAACACTCCCGCATAGGCGGAGCCTCCGTTCAATACGGCCGTACCCGATACCGTCACTCCGTTGGCTGCCGCTTTGCCGTCCAGATCCAGCGTTCCGCCGGCAAGGACTACCGTACCCGTGCCGAAACCGGACACATGGCCCGCCTTCAAAGTTCCGTCGGAAACCGTCGTCGTGCCCGCATAAGTACTGGCACCCGACATGGTCAGCGTCCCGGCTCCGGTCTTGACGAAATTACCCGAGGAAATGATCTCAGACAGGGTCACTGCATTGCCGTTGGTATCCAGCGTCAATTCCTTGTCGGCGGCGATATCCAGCAAACCGGAGATATCCTTGTCATTGCCCGTGCCGTCCCACATCAGCGTCCCCTTCGACGAAGCCGCATCCGTACCGCCTATCGTGATTTTCGACGCGGCCTCCATCACATCAAACGCCGTCGATGAGAACAACAGCGTACCGCCATTGCTCAACATGACGCTGCCTTTGCCGACGGATGAAGCGCCCTGCGCCTTCAGGACGGAGCCCGTTCCCTGGACGGTGATGCCGCCCGTACTGTCGGAGGCTCCCGTCACGGCGAGCGTCCCTCCCGTCAAGAGCAGGGAACCCGCTCCGGACAAGGACGCGATACTCTCGTCCGAAGCCAGCGCTACCGACAAGATTCTCCCGGACGTTACCACATGCACCGTCGAAGAACCGAGAGAGACAACCGACGTCGTCCCCGCCCCGCCCTTCACGTTCATCGTGTCGAAACCCGAGAATTTCGCCTGAAGAGCCGATACATTGTCCAGATTCAGGACTTTGTCGCCCGTCACGGTACCCGTCCCCGCCGATCCGCCATAAATCGTTCCCGTGTAATCATAGAAGCGGTCTCCTGCTGCAACGCCCGAAATCGTCACGTTCGTACCGGCACCGATCGTGCCGTTCCCGTAGTTCCCGCCATAAATCGCGTTGTTGTTCTTAACCAGCAGATCCTTGCCGATCAAAACATGCGTCGACCCACCGACGCCCCGGTCGTGCTCGGCGCTGCCGCCCACAATCAGCCGGGCCGCATTCATGTCGATCGTGCCACCCTCCAGATTCAACGTCGTATTGCCGGTCACTCCTCCGGCCCAGCCGCCGCCGGCCAGATCGGCACCGACTCCCGTCAAAGGAACTCCGGATCCATCCAATTCACCTACCAAAGTACCGCTCTTGAACGTTACGGTCGAATCTCCGGACACAACACCATACAACCCGGCACCGAAAATACGCATCACCTGGTTGGTCGCATCCACGGCATCCAGATCAGTTCCAGCACCATAGGCTTCGCCGAACACGACATTCGTATTACCGGTAACCCCCACATCCGTCGACCCCGAGGCAAGCTGGCTGCCGCCGACAATGATCAACCGCTTGTCCGTACTGCCGGATACCGAAACCGACGTATTGCCGCCCACGGATATCAAATTGCCCCCGCCAAAAATACGGTTGGAAGAACTGATGCCCGTCACCACAATATTCGTATTGCCGGCTACCGTCGCTCCGGCCCCGGAACCGCCCCCGTAAATCACGTTGCTGAACGTGCCCGACTTGATCGTAACATTCGTATTGCCGCCAACCGAAACCGTCCCGTTACCGCCGGACTTGTGTCCGCCGCCGATAACAAGATTGTTGTACGTTCCTCCGTCGATCGTCACATGGGTATCACCCAGCACATTGACTTGAGCATTAGCACTGCCGCCTCCCGAAATCAGGCCGCCGCCTGCAATCACCCCGGAAAACGTCACATCAGCCGGTGCAGTGACCGATATATTACCATCTCCATTAATGGTGAGATTGGGACTTCCCCCGCCTTCTGCTCCGATATGCGAACCGCCGTAAATATTCTTGGCAAAGATTCCCGATTGGCCGGCCTCCAAATCCACGGTAATGTACGTACTTCCGCCATGAATCAGAGCAGACGCAGTGTTTTTCATCGTTGAACCGCCAAACACGTTACCCGCGGTCGTTTGCACATTGGCAATCGTAATATGAGTATCCCCGGTAAAGTTGACACTGACATTGTCCGGAGAGTAGCCGCCCCCGTAAACATTGCCATTCATATGGGAAAGATACCCTCCGGAACCATTTAAAATCTGGGCATTCTCTCCAATGTAAATATAGGAACTCCCCGTCATACTGGCTCCAAACGCCGGTCCCATGCCCATGACGAGATTGGCCGTCGTATCACCAATCAACTGGACATGAGTATCCCCTACAAACGGTCTGTTTTCACCGGTGCCCCAACTGTTGACATTGGCTCCGACAATCATTTGAAAAGCTCCGCCACGAACATCCATCCACACGTTTTTCGTAATCGTCACAGTCTTGTCCGTTGCTCCGGAGCCATCGGACAACCTGCCGCCGGCCAGGATGAGATTGTTTCCCGTCGCATCTGTAATCACCACTGCCGCCGATGCGGATCCCGTCGAATCCGTATAAAAATATTTGGCATCGGTTTGCCCGGAAAGGCTGAAAGAAGCCGTCAGCGATTCCGGCACAGCATATCCGGGAGGATTCTGGCTTCCCCAGCTTTGATCATACCAGGTTATGGTTTGATAGCCGTCCGCTTCGAGCGCTGTCGTATTCAGAGAAACTTGAATCGTATTATCGTTCAGAGTGAGGGTTGTATAGGAATCGGCCGCCACGCTCTCTCCATTATTCAACAATCCCAACGAAGCTCCGTTCTTGTAAAGATCGGCTGTTGTCAACCCGCCGCCGAGAACATAATCCCCGGCTTCCAATCGATCTCCCACAGCCAGTTTGACTGATGAAAAGTGGGCCTGGAACTGATCGGCTGTCCCCAACAGGGAAACCGGTTCCTTTGATAAGGTAAGAATAAGAGAATTATCAGTCGATCCGCCCGTTGCCGTAATAAAATCATAGGCCTTGGTAAAATAACCGTTGCGCCAATCCAGCGTCGCTCCATTCAATGTCATGGAGCCGGAAGACAAAAACGATGTTGCGGCAGCGATGAGAGTCGACGACCCGTCGGCTGTAATATTCCCGGCTACCTTCCCATTGACAATATTAAGAGAGCCTCCTTTTAATTCCGTTCCTCCTTCATGGGCTGCAAGATTATTCAGGACAAGCGTTCCGCCCCCTGTCTTGATCAGTTTACCGGCACCGTCCAATCCGTGATTCAACGTAATCGTATACCCATTGGTATCGAATGTCGTACCTGCGGTACTCATCATATGCAATGTGACATTGCCGGAACCGGAGACTTGAGAACTGCTGGCAGTTTCCCAATCGGCAGAGGCTTTGACCGTTCCCTGCCCCAGATTCACGGCAGATGCGGCAAAATCAATGTCGCCTTTCTTAAAGCCCGCTTCAATTCCGTATAATCCACCCTCTCCGATCGTCAAAACGCCAGAACCGGCCCATCCATTCTCAGAATCGCCCAAATTCACGACATTGCTTTTGCCCCCGTTATCCATGTTCCCCGTCAGCATACGGTTTCTCCCAACCTTGAGACCATTAACGGTCAATTCTCCGGCAGTCAGGGTGATGATGGAATATCCATCGTTGGACATGGTCAGATTTTTATCGGAAACAACAGTTCCTCCCGAAATGTTCAGGTTGAAATGGGAATTCCCCAACGAGTAGTTGGTTAACTGGATCTGCTCCAAAAAGTGGACATATCCCCCCTGGACAACCTCAAGTGTTCCCACAGCCCCGGAACCGTTGGTTTCCATGGTATTCGTCGTCAGTTTTCCACTCACGGTCAGCGTCGTAAATAGAGAAGTCTTTCCATTGACGGTAATACCCAGAGAATCGGCTCCGCCACTAATGGTAGATGCGGTCGTTCTAAACGTTAAATCACTGTCAAACAATAATCCGGTACCGTCTCCAAAATGACTGGTCACTCCCGTCCATGTTTTGCCGCCGGGTACGGAAAGAGTCCCCGTTCCGGCGAGCGTAAATTCACAATTATCGGCAACATTGAATACTGACAAACTAATATCACCGGGAATCACCAGCTTGCCTCCGCTTACCGTCAATCCGGTGATTGAAGCGGTACTGGATGCCGACAGAGTCAAGGATTGATCGGCAGCATTAGCCGTCAACCCCGAACAGGCATTCTCCCCGATTGTCAGAGCAAATCCATTAACGCCATAGGTCCCGGAGGCTCCCAAATTCAGCTTGCCATCGCCTGTCTGCAAAAGACCCGCCTGCGCCGAATCCGTCAGCGTAACCTCTTTATCGTCGCCGAAAATAATAGCCCCTTCGAAAGTCAGATCCTTCAAGCTATAGGACGTACCGAGTATATTGTAATAAATAGTACCCCAGCCTCCAAAAGCGTTGTTGAAATTTTCCAGAGTTAAATTCCCCCCCAATGTCAGAGCAGCTCCCTGCTGAACCGTAATAACCTTTTCATTCTCCAGGACAAGCGTCCCGCTATCCAGTGTCAAGTTGCCCTGCATCAGAATAATGCCGTCCGCATGAACCTGCCCATTCCCCAACGACAAAGTGTAACTGCTATTCTCCGTAGCGGAGGAATACAGGACCGCCGCTTCCCGTGTCCCGCTCCAGGCATTTGTCCCCGGATCCGTCGCATTACTGCCCCATACATTCCCATTCCAGTTGCCGTCGGCCTCCACAAGGCGATATCTATACGTTCCCTGGTATGAATCAACCACCTGGAGTCCCGCCATTGTTCCTCGGGCCGAACCGCTTAAAACGTTGCCGATCTTGATCGTTCCTCCAATAACACCTTCCACAACCAGCGTATTCGTTCCGGGAGTCAAAGCCCCTTGACTGGCAGCCCGGTTCCCCCACGGCGTATTTCCCTCTACCGTATTCGTACCGTCGGATGTCCAATCCGTCCCATTGACATTCATCGCCGTAAACGTTCCTCCGTCGCCGGACATAATGATGTAAACCGTCGAAGAAATATAGGGCACTCCTGCGATCGTCACCGTATAGGCGGTCGTAGAATTGGTATCGATGTAATTGGAAAGAAGCTTGTCGGTTTCAGTCTCTTTGACTCCGGCAGTCCACGTTGAAATGGCCCTGGTCGAAGCAATCCGCAGGCCACTCAGGGCTGCACCGGAGTTATCCTTCGTCACATTATACCATTGATTAGCAACTGATGGCGTAATATTATTCCAATTATCGGCCTGAACGGTAAAGTCGGAACCGACAACTCCAATTTCTTCAGTTCCGCTAATGGGATTACCATTCACGGAAACAAAATTGACACTAAAACCGGTTGCCGTATCAGCAGAAACATGGGAATAGCAAGCCATAACGGCCGTTGCCAAAAGGAGGGGTAATCTGAGTTTCATCGTAGAAGAATTTGGATATTGTCTTCTAATAACAGTTTGGCAATCCGTTATAAGTATCAATAAGTCATTTATTGCAAATAGATAATAATACAATAAGAAGCAGAATAAAGATTTATTGTAGAAACCTAAATTGAGGCTATTTCCTGCGAGAAATTTGACCTTGATAACGGATTGCCAAACCGCCATATCTCCTTGTCTTGCAAAAGGATGGATTATTAAATTCCTCTACCTCCACATAGAAAGAGCCCGCCTCTCCCTTTCGGGAAAGACGGACTCCTGTTTTCTTTGTCTTCCGACTTCCTATCAGAAGTTGTACCGGTAACCCAGCGAGCCGCTCGCCCAGGTCGCTCCGCTGCGGAGTTCCGTGTTCGCCTCCGCAAAGATTGTGCCGTTCACTCCTACGGGAACGCTC
>NZ_JARWNC010000005.1:0-7040 GCF_029854675.1 Akkermansia sp. N21169
CCCGGTAGGTCCGGTAGACGTCAAGCAAGGTGTCCACGTCGTCGAAACCGGCCGAGGGGTCGCGGGTGAGCTTGTAGCCCGATGAACGGCCGAGTCCGTCACGCGTTTCCTTGAGGATGTAATGACAGCCTCCTATCTCCAGGCTTTCCGTTTCCTGTTCCCCGTAGGCGTTGTAAGTCACGGTGCGGGTCCCGGAAGCATCCGTCACGGAAACAGGCTGACCGAGGAGGTTGTACTCGAAAGAGATCCCCGGAGTCCCGTCTTCGTAAGTTACTTCCACGAGTTCCCCCGTCAGAGGTGCGTAGGCGTACCGGACCGCTCCTTGCACTTGGTGACTATTTTTGGTTTCCAGCCGATTGAGCGCATCATAGGCATAGACTTCCGACTTGTTGAACATGGGGTCGTACTTGACCGTCAGGAGACCGGAACCGAAGTGATAACCCCAGAGGGTTTTGCGGCCATTCGGAAGGTTTTTCGGGTTGCCGGTAATAGTTTCCCCGGGTGCGCCGTAGGTCGTCAATCCGGCGATGCGGTTCATTTCGTCGTATTCGTAGAGAGCGGGCTGGAAGGCTGTACCGTATTCCGCAACGGTACGACCGCGCTGATCGTATTCGAAGAACGAGGTCTTGCCTGCGGCGTCGACGATGCTGGCGGGTTTGCCCGCGCCGAGATCGTAGACGATTTCCGTGGCGTTGCCTGCCGCATCCGTCGTTTTCAGCGTCCAGCCGAGAACGTTCTGATCCTCGACGGTCGTGTTGCCGCGGCCATCGGTGGTTTTCACCTGGATGCCGTTCTGGTGGTAGCTAGTCGAATTTGGAAAATATTGTTTACTTGTTCTGAATATATATAATATCTACGCATTATTTCATGATATCAATCTATAATGCGCAGATTGTTAATATTGTACAATCCCCTATCCTTGAAGGAAAATATAAATATATTTTCCTTCAATCACAAATGGTTCAAATGCGTGTTTGTATGCCGGGTGCAATCCGGGATCGTCATTTGGTTCTATTCGATAAAAAGGATACTCAATACTCGCTAGTATGTATACGCCAAATTTATATAACGGTTTTCTCCTAGGTAATGACTTGCCTAAAGGAACAATCCTTATACCTGAATAAATTGGGAAAACCCCATATTTTTTTGATGCGTCATTGACAACACTTACAAATTCATTATTGAATTTTTTCAATTCGTTATCTTTCTTTTCCGCATCATGAGCATATTTGATCATTTTCCCTGGGATGCCCTGTGATATTGACTGCAAATCAGGAGCGCAGCTTTGAAGCAAAACGAATGCCAAGAAAACAACATATTTTATATTCATTATTTCAATTAGTAATGATACCTACCACGCCTATACAAATCTAATTCTTATCACCACAAGATACCATCATAATCATTGAAGTAATGATTATATATAAAAAATCAATGGCATTATTCTAAGATATTCCGACATGTTTAATAGATCCATTCAATTTCACTTACTCAGAACTTACGGTAGAGGTGATAATCTACGAAATACTGGTAATTCATACCGACAAATTCATATATCCAAGTATCAGTATGGAAGAATAAAGAATCAACATCTTGTATGTAAAATTCAACATAAAATTAGTTCTCTTTCGCACATAGAAAGAACAAAACATCGGTAGAATAAGAGATAGCATCGCAGCATTTCCAAATAATACATAATAACTTTCCCCAAAATCTCTCATAAAAATGAATCCAAACAGTGTTATCAATAATATAAAATAAAAAAACACATCACCGAGATTTTTCGTTTTATTATCTCTCTCAGCGAACGAAGATTTGTTAATGAAGGAATAACAAGGATACACAATTGATATAATAAGAATGATTAGATATCCCAGTATAGTAGTGGCAACGAATTCATTAATTGTAGGAATTTTGAAATAGTACAATACCCATTCCAAGATAACAAAGCCAACAACAGAATACAGCACAAGAGAATTTCTCCCATTATAGGTCACATCAACCTCACTCCCACCATTGATCCCACATGTGATGAATGTTTTCTTCCCTATAACATTGGTAATGGATACTTGATCACATTCATGGATATCTACTTCATGATTTGGCTTTACAATAATGCCTTCCTTTCCTTTCGAACTGACTTTTATGCTAAATAGCGAATCGTTTTTTATTTTCATTTTTTTAGTGCTTGCACGTATTAATATATCTAATACGTGCAAGCTATATTTATTTTTTATTTATTGGGATTATACCAAATTCTATTGATATATGCTTGATTATTACCTTTTCTCGCAGAACTTGATCGAACAAGGCTTGACTCAGGGCTACCGATTCCCCACTTCGCTTCAGCTTCGTGCTTCTTTGTTATTTTATTACGCCTGCAAGAAAAAACTACTGATATAGAGTATGACGTATAAGATGTATAATTACCAGCACCTATTGATGAGCCTACTACACCACCTAGTGCACCTAAGCCCATGCTTGCCAAATAACCTAAGCCATATACAACTCCAGCAGCTCCGCCGGCTATTCCAATAGTTATTCCACCTCCTGTAGAAATCAAATTTGCTATATCTATACTTACATTTGTTGAAAAATTAACTGTATTATATTTTTTTATTTCTGCTGACATAGTCCCTACGGATTTTTTTAAAAATCCATAGGAACTTTTTTCTTTATTTGATCCTCTAGCATAAGTTATTCTTATGTCACCTTGTTGTATACATTCTGCACTAGCTTTGCCATAGAGTATAAATAAAAAATTATCATTGCTAAATTCACTTTTACCTGGTCCTCCTTCATCATCATACCATTCCTGGCTAATTGATGCTGTAATGGTATTTCCGGATAACCCCAATATATCATACATTGAAATCGTATTATTTTTCAACATATTATACAAATTATGTCCACCACGTTCCCCGATAGGGTCGCGGGTAAGCCAGCGGCCGTCGGTAGGATTGTAGTCTCGGTAATTATAGTACATGGTACCTGTTTCACGGTCGGTTATTTCGCTGGAAAAACCTAGCGGATTTGCGTGGCCACAAGAACCGCCTTCGATAACCATGCGGTTATAGGGGGCGTAATCGTAGCTTGCCATCAAATTCCGTTTTCTCCAAGAATTTCTGCTGCATTTTAAATCGTGTGGACTTAGTTGTAATGATTGTTGTCGGAGGTTGTCAGGCCGAGCGGACGCGTGGCTGTTGGCTCAGACAGATCCCACAGGATGGTGTGAACCAGGGCGTCTCATTCAGCGCGTCGAGCGTAGCGATGCGCAGGAAGCCGCGGTACATATAGCTTTCGTCTCGCGTGAGCGTGCCGTTGGTGCGCACCTAGTGGCGATACTTGTTTATGACACTATTAACGGAATATTATAAGACTGTTGAAGTCACTCAGCTAGTCATGACCCTTAACTTATGAATATGCTCGTTACTCTTTTTTATATCATTACAGGACTGCCTTTTCCTGAAGCAGTCCTGTAATACAGCTCATTCTGAGCAATCAGTCAGTAGAATAGTATTTGTTTTCGATTCTACCAATTTTTTATTTTATGTTATTTTTCCATAAACTTACTTTCATTCAAAAAATTTTTGATGATTGAAAATTCATTTTTTGTTATTATTCTTGCCCCTATTCCTTGTATTAGTTTATCATCGTTGTAAATCGAAACAAAAATACTATAATATTCTCCACCTGTTTTTTCATATATAGTAAAATATATTCTACTGTTTGAAATATTCGACTCTAAAAAAACAATATTTAAAACTTCAATATCACCGTATCCATGAATGAAAAATTTCCTAAATTTTTGCTTTTTTCCGACAAGATCATTTACTGCAACTGGAATAAAGTAATATGGCCCTGATTCAATCCATATTTTAGATAATTTCCCATATAAATTTTTGTAGCTGATTTTTTTAGATAAATTTTTATTGTTGTTATGATTTGTTGTATAATCAAAATCGTTATCATCTATTTTAATTATAGATTCTATCTTCTGTGGTATGCTACACTTTAAAGCGCTATCGCCCTTAGCTAATGTACTTGTCTCGTAAAAAATTTTACTTACTTCATCTATTCCATCTATTGTATATATATATCCATCTTTATTATATGCATAGTAATCACGATTTTTTATAAAATCTTCTAAACCATCATTATTCTGCGTACATGATTGAAGGATGAGTATTGCTGTTAAATACTTTATTTTTTGCATTTGTTTTAGTTGAAAGGGTTGTCAAAGTTTTGTTGTAATTTATTGTAAGCATCTTGCGAATCTGAATTTTGATTAGAACAACATGGGCGTATTGCAGCTCCTTTTGTTCCACCACATAATGATTTTCGTGCGTGTTCTTTAGCGTATATACCTCTCAGCGCTTCACTACTATTAGAACGGCATTCACCATAATATGAAGCACGAACTTCTGTCTCCCAAAATGTTTGACAATTACTATCAACCCCTTTCGTACAGTAATCATAGTAATGAGTTAATTCATGCCTCAATGTATTTAATAGTCCATTTTCGGAATTATGGCTTTGCGCATTAATTATAATAACTGGGGCAGTTTCAGGCTCTCCATAAACACGAGTTATTCCATAAGGTATTTTGATAGGATTTTCTTTGCCATTAGGTATTGTTGGATTACACTGACAGCTAATATATAATCCTTCACATTTTGTTCCTTTATGTAATACAAGATTAATTGTCGATTTTCCTTTACTACTAATAATAGACATACAACTTTCAACTGACATCAATCCTAAATAATCCGATTTATTAGTAAGTTGATTCACTAACATAGTATATAGGTTTTTGTCATCATTTGCGATGGGGTCGCGGGTGAGCCAGCGGCCGTCGGTGGGGTTGTAGTCTCGGTAATTATAGTACATGGTGCCTGTTTCACGGTCGGTTATTTCGCTGGAAAAACCTAGCGGATTTGCGTGGGCACAAGAACCGCTTTCGATGACCGTGCGACCATAGGGGTCATACTCGTAGCTTGCCACGAGTCTTCCCGTTTCGTCGAGCATTTCCGTCACGTTTTTCGTAAAATCGTGACCATAGCTGTAGTGTGTTCCATCGGAGGCGTCAGACCCAGCGGACGCGTGGCCTCCGGTTCCGACGGATCCCACAAAATCGCATGCACCAGGGCATCTCCATTCAATGCGTCGAGCGTGACGATGCGCAGGTAGCCCCGGTACAGGTAGCGTTCGTTCCGCATCAGTGTTCTGTTGGTACGCACCTGGCAGAAACAACTATATTTATCCAATGATGCGCCCTAAAATATACTTGCATAATACTACACTACAATAGCAGGGATGTCTTAAGAAAGCATCCCTACTATTTTAACAATTTAGTATATTTCCTAATATAAAATTCTGTCTGCTCTAGTTGCATAACATCTGTTTTAAAATCACCAAAAATTATTTGAATTCCTTTTGATTGGCTCGAAATATCATCTTTATTTATTTTAAAAATCAAAATATATTTTTCACCTGGATAAACAACTGAATTATCTTTTTCAATACTATAAAATTTATCAATATCGTCAATCGTTTTTTTAATATTTAAATATTGAATTTTACTTAAGTATCTACTATGTATTATTTCTTTGGTTTCGTTGCTGATTTCAATTATTACAATAAATTTTTCATTTAAATAAAAATAATCTTTTACTTTAATCTCTATTTCATTCGAATTATTTTTTTCCAGATACTGATTAAGTTCAGAAAATATGAATGGTTTTGAGTAAGAACCACAGTAACCTAATCGATATAAAAAATTCTTTTTAATTTTTTTAGAATCATATATAAATTTTATATATCGTTTCTCGCCAGGAAATAAAGGATATGGAGAAATTAAACTACAGGAATTATATACAGGAGAATCATCAATCCATTGTCCATTTTCAAAATATGACAATGAATAACAATTCTTTTGAATTATTCTATTTTTAGGTAAAAAATAGAATAATTCATTAATACATTCATTATTAACAAAATATGATACAATATACTTTTGATCTCCATTTTCCTTAGAAATACTATTAATTATCAATTCAGGTCTCTCTTCCGATAGTCTACCACGTATAATATCATTCGATTCAAGAAACCAGTTTCTATATGAAAATAAATTCGCATGTAAATAATTGGTCATGTAGAGAAATACAATTAGAATATATATTGTTGCTTTCTTCATAAATATTTTTATTTCCGGCAATCTTGTTAGATTGCCGGAATTTTACTTGACTACATGTTTGCAGGAATCTGATTTGGATGCCCCCAAACATGTTTCCCTGATTTATCCCATTTATTATATGAATTCTCTAATACTTTTAGAACAGATGACCTTAATTCTTCAATTACTAATTCTCTTTTATCTAAGCATGTATGTTCATCCTTAAATTCTTGTTTCTTAACTTCATTTTCTTTTTCTTCCAAATATTTCTTTATATTTTGATCTGGCCATTTTTCTTGATCTTCTTTATGCTCTAATTCTCTTTCACGAACCCATATATAAGGAACATATACATTATTCACACCCAACGGAGAAACATTATCTCCTTTTGTTTTAGGCATAATTGCAATTAGCACATAATATGATATTTCATAATTTTCAACTTTATAGCAATTTTTGTTTGTTTTTTTGCAAGTGCAAGCTAGCCTAACTATAAGCTGTGTTATAGCAAGACCGTTTAGTCCTATATTTGAACTATTAAAAATTATATATTCATCTTCATCATGGCCTACTTTGCCATTATTATCCGTAAAAATTTCGAGAGTTGATTTTTTTTCCCATTTTACATTACCAATAATATCGATACTATTAACTGGTTGATTTTCTACAAATCTGTATAGATTACGTCCACCCTGCTCCTCGATAGGGTCGCGGGTGAGCCAGCGACCATCAGTGGGATTGTAGTCTCGGTAATTATAGTACATGGTACCTGTTTCACGGTCGGTTATTTCGCTGGAAAAACCTAGCGGATTTGCGTGGGCACAAGAACCGCTTTCGATGATCGTGCGACCATAGGGGTCATACT
>NZ_JARWNC010000007.1:0-5874 GCF_029854675.1 Akkermansia sp. N21169
CGGCACCCCAACCGAGGGGATCACGCCGAAAGGGCAGACCCGCAACGACCCGGAGCTTGAAGAAAGCGAGAGGGACGGAGGGCTGGCCGGCCGGGTGAGAGCGAAGGAAAAGGTTCCGAAAAAGGGGCGCTTGTCCGGAGCGGAGAGAAGCTTGTCAAAGGGAATGACTTCCGAAACGCCGAGATGCGAGGGGTTGAGCGAGCCGCGAGGTGAGCGAGATTTCGAGCACAAGGACAACCTGTCTGAGAGGGAGCGTTTGGAGGAGGAAATGGGGAAGGGAAGGTCGTGACGCGCGCCGTGCTTGTTTTCAGCGAAGAAGCCAGGGTTGAGATTCCTTGGTGTAGCGAAAGGGCATGGCGCTGACAGAATCCAGGAAATGGATCCTGTTGGTCCAGCAATTTCAAATAGATAGATTATTTGATGGAGAGTTTGATTCTGGCTCAGAACGAACGCTGGCGGCGTGGATAAGACATGCAAGTCGAACGGAAGAATGCTAGCTTGCTAATATTCTTCAGTGGCGCACGGGTGAGTAACACGTGAGCAACCTACCTTCGAGTGGGGGATAGCCCCGGGAAACTGGGATTAATACCGCATGAGGTCGAAAGATCAAAGCAGCAATGCGCTTGAAGATGGGCTCGCGTCCTATTAGTTAGTTGGTGAGGTAACGGCTCACCAAGGCGATGACGGGTAGCCGGTCTGAGAGGATGTCCGGCCACACTGGAACTGAGACACGGTCCAGACACCTACGGGTGGCAGCAGTCGAGAATCATTCACAATGGGGGCAACCCTGATGGTGCGACGCCGCGTGGGGGAAGAAGGTCTTCGGATTGTAAACCCCTGTCATGTGGGAGCAAGCAGCAATGTTGATAGTACCACAAGAGGAAGAGACGGCTAACTCTGTGCCAGCAGCCGCGGTAATACAGAGGTCTCAAGCGTTGTTCGGAATCACTGGGCGTAAAGAGTACGTAGGCTGTTTTCTAAGTCAGGTGTGAAAGGCAGGGGCTCAACCCCTGGACTGCACATGATACTGGGAGACTGGAGTAATGGAGGGGGAACCGGAATTCTCGGTGTAGCAGTGAAATGCGTAGATATCGAGAGGAACACTCGTGGCGAAGGCGGGTTCCTGGACATTAACTGACGCTGAGGTACGAAGGCCAGGGTAGCGAAAGGGATTAGATACCCCTGTAGTCCTGGCAGTAAACGGTGCACGCTTGGTGTGAGGGGACTCGACCCCCCTCGTGCCGGAGCTAACGCGTTAAGCGTGCCGCCTGGGGAGTACGGTCGCAAGATTAAAACTCAAAGAAATTGACGGGGACCCGCACAAGCGGTGGAGTATGTGGCTTAATTCGATGCAACGCGAAGAACCTTACCTGGGCTTGACATGTAATGAACAACATGTGAAAGCATGCGACTCTTCGGAGGCGTTACACAGGTGCTGCATGGCCGTCGTCAGCTCGTGTCGTGAGATGTTTGGTTAAGTCCAGCAACGAGCGCAACCCCTGTGGCCAGTTACCAGCACGTTATGGTGGGGACTCTGGCAAGACTGCCCAGATCAACTGGGAGGAAGGTGGGGACGACGTCAGGTCAGTATGGCCCTTATGCCCAGGGCTGCACACGTACTACAATGCCCAGAACAGAGGGGGCCGAAGCCGTGAGGCGGAGGAAATCCTGAAAACTGGGCCCAGTTCGGACTGTAGGCTGCAACCCGCCTACACGAAGCCGGAATCGCTAGTAATGGCGCATCAGCTACGGCGCCGTGAATACGTTCCCGGGTCTTGTACACACCGCCCGTCACATCATGGAAGCCGGTCGCACCCGAAGTATCTAGAGCCAACCGCAAGGAGGCAGGGTCCTAAGGTGAGACTGGTAACTGGGATGAAGTCGTAACAAGGTAGCCGTAGGGGAACCTGCGGCTGGATCACCTCCTTTCTATGGAGAAAAGACAGGGGCGAGAGTTCCTGTCCAGGTCGATCCCGTTCTTTAGGGGACGGGAAAGCCGGGACCGCAAGGGCCGGCAACGATATTACAAGATGTGTAAGAAAAAGAAGTCCTTGAAGCGCAAGCGCAAGGCAAGTACGACGTGCGTGACGACCTTTCCTGTAAAAACCAACCCGTAACCGGATCCAATTGGGGGTATAGCTCAGTTGGTAGAGCGCCAGCTTTGCAAGCTGGATGTCCGGGGTTCGAGTCCCCGTGCCTCCACCACCCCAAACCTCGTAAAGCCCTTGAAAGGTAGGAAGTTTAAGGAAAAAGGCATGTAAGGAAGACTTGGCCTATAGAGAAAACCATGGGCCTGTAGCTCAGTTGGTTAGAGCACGCGCTTGATAAGCGCGGGGTCACAGGTTCAAGTCCTGTCAGGCCCACCATATAAAGACAAGCCGGCTCATAAGCCCGGAGAAGAAAAGAAGCGAAGCGAAGATTGACATCCGCGTGGCAAAAGGGTTCTTGTACCTAGGAGAAAGTCGTGAGACATTTTCAAAGGAGATCAAGAAAACCCTGAAGTGGGAAACTACAAAACACATATTGAATAACACGCAAGCATACAAGATTTAACAGTATCATCACATGGGGACTTGCTTTCCTTTCTGAAGGAATGGAATCAAGAAACCAAGGGCGTACGGTGAATGCCTTGGTGCCGACAGGCGAAGAAGGACGCGATAAGCTGCGAAAAGCCTCGGGGAGCTGCAAATGAGCTACGATCCGGGGGTATCCGAATGGGGTAACCTAACCGGGGGAAAGCCCGGTTGACGTTGTCTGAATACATAGGACAACGATCGCGAGACCCGCTGAAGTGAAACATCTCAGTAAGCGGAGGAAAAGAAAGAGAAATCGATTCCGTAAGTAGTGGCGAGCGAAAGCGGAAGAGCCCAAACCGAAAGTACTTCTTTCGGGGTTGTAGGACCACGCCATGATCGATCATGAAAGATAGCAGAACAGTTTGGAAAGACTGGCCGGAGAGAGTGAAAGCCTCGTAAGCGAAATCTTTTGTGAGATCTAGTGGACTCCTGAGTAATACACCACACGTGGAACGGTGTATGAATCCGCGCGGACCACCGCGCAAGGCTAAATACTAGTCGGCGACCGATAGTGAACAAGTACCGCGAGGGAAAGGTGAAAAGAACCGCTGTGAGCGGAGTGAAATAGAACCTGAAACCGTATGTCTACAAAGTGTCAGAGCAGCGCAAGCTGCGATGGCGTGCCTTTTGTTTAATGAGTCTGCGAGTCAGTGTCTGTGGCAAGACTAAGGGCTTCCGGCCCGGAGTCGAAGCGAAAGCAAGTCCGAACAGGGCGGTTTTTAGTCGCAGGTACTGGACCCGAAGCGGAGGTGACCTACCCTTGGCCAGGTTGAAGCGTCGGTAAAACGCCGTGGAGGACCGAACAGGTGAACGTTGAAAAGTTCTCTGATGAGCTGAGGGTAGGAGTGAAAGGCTAATCAAACCCCGTGATAGCTGGTTCTCTTCGAAATGCATTTAGGTGCAGCGTTACGTGCTGATGTGCGGGGGTAGAGCACTGACAAGGCTAGGGGGCACACCCGCCTACCAACCCTTATCAAACTCCGAATACCGCACAATGGAGCGTAGCAGTGAGACAGTGGGGGATAAGCTTCATTGTCGAGAGGGAAACAACCCAGACCAGCAGCTAAGGTGCCCAAACAACGTTGAGTGGAAAGGATGTGGGATTACACAGACAGTGAGGATGTTGGCTTAGAAGCAGCCACCATTTAAAAAATGCGTAATAGCTTACTCATCGAGTGATCCTGCGCCGAAAATGATTGGCGATGAAACGTTGTACCGAAGCTCTGGATTTCTCCCGCAAGGGAGGAGTGGTAGAAGAGCGTTCCGTGTGCGTTGAAGGGCGATGGCGACTGACCCTGGAGAGCACGGAAGTGAGTATGCAGACATGAGTAACGTTAAGCCGGGTGAAATCCCCGGCCGCCGTAAACCCGAGGTTTCCAGGGCAACGAGATTCGTCCCTGGGTTAGCCGGGACCTAAGCCGAGGCCGAGAGGCGTAGGCGATGGACATCAGGTTAATAATCCTGAGCTTCCGACCCTTAAACTGGGGGGACGCATGAGTAGAGATGGACAGGTTATTGAATTCCGAGGCCGGTTTACGGACTGGCCGCACCATCAAAGCGAGTGCCAAGAAAAGCCCCAGCGTATGCTAAGGAACCCGTACCGCAAACCGACACAGGTGGGTGGGTAGAATATACCAAGGCGCAAGAGTGAACTCTGGTTAAGGAACTCGGCAAATTAGCCCCGTAACTTCGGAAGAAGGGGTGCCTGCAGAGATGCAGGCCGCAGAGAAATGGCCCAACCGACTGTTTATCAAAAACACAGCACTCTGCAAAGACGCAAGTCGAAGTATAGGGTGTGACACGTGACCAATGCCGAAAGATTAAGGCAAGGTGTTAGCCGCAAGGCGAAGCTCTGAACCCAAGTCCCGGTGAATGTCGGCCGTAACTATAACGGTCCTAAGGTAGCGAAATTCCTTGTCGGGTAAGTTCCGACCTGCACGAATCGTGAAACGAGTTGGGCACTGTCTCAACCAGACGCTCAGTGAAATTGTAGTGGCGGTGAAGATGCCGCCTACCCGCAGAAGGACGGAAAGACCCTATAGACCTTAACTGTAAGCTGTCATTGTTTCTTCGGTCTCAATGCTCAGAGTAAGTGGGAGACGTTGAAGCCGGCCTTTAGGGGCCGGAAGAGTCATCAATGAGACACCACCCTTTGAGACTGGAGAATCTAACGCTGAGCCGTGAAACCGGCCAGGGGACCGTGTCAGCCGGTCAGTTTTACTGGGGCGGTATCCTCCCAAAGAGTAACGGAGGAGCGCGAAGGTTGGTTCAGCGCGGTTGGCAACCGCGTGACGAGTGCATGGGCATAAACCAGCCTAACTGTGAGACCGACAAGTCGATCAGATGCGAAAGCAGGCCCAAGTGATCCGGCGGTAGAAAGTGGAATTGCCGTCGCTCAACGGATAAAAGGTACCTTAGGGATAACAGGCTGATCACGCCCAAGAGTTCATATCGACGGCGTGGTTTGGCACCTCGATGTCGGCTCGTCGCATCCTGGGGCTGGAGAAGGTCCCAAGGGTCCGGCTGTTCGCCGGTTAAAGCGGCACGCGAGCTGGGTTCAGAACGTCGCGAGACAGTTCGGTCCTCTATCCTCTGTGGGCGTTGGAAAATTGAGGGGTTCAGACCTTAGTACGAGAGGACCGGGTCTGACGCACCACTGGTGCACCGGTTGTATTGTCAAATGCACGGCCGGGTAGCTAAGTGCGGAAGGAATAAGCGCTGAAAGCATCTAAGCGCCAAGTCCCTCCCAAGATGAATTTTCCCCATAGGAACGTGGAAGACGACCACGTTGATAGGTCGCAGGTGGAAGCGCAGCAATGTGTTGAGCCGAGCGATACTAAACTCCGAAAGACTTGATTCCTCCCTTTTAGGAAAGGGAGCAATCCTCATGTGAAGGTATTGTGAAGAAGCCTTGCATGGTATGAAAGAGTGGAAAGTAAGACCCATAACAGCAGAAACACCCCGCCACGCGGATGTCAGGCTTCGAGCCCGGCTTCCTCCCCTTTTTCCCTTGCCTTCGCGTCCAAAACAGAAGAAGATCAATCCCCATCATCCCCCCCCCGAGAGACCCCCGGGCAGGCAGAACGGACACCCCTCCCCAGAAAACGGGAGCCTCCGCCCTGAAGCCCGGTGATCTTAGCCCAGTGGTCCCACCCGGTCCCGTTCCGAACCCGGCAGTGAAACGCTGGCGCGCCGATGGTAGTGAGAGTATAGCTCTTGTGAGAGTAGGTCGTCGCCGGGATTGATCATGAAGCCCCGCCTTGTCACCATGCAAGGCGGGGCTTCTCTGTTTATACTC
>NZ_JARWNC010000004.1:0-4033 GCF_029854675.1 Akkermansia sp. N21169
TTTCCACCGACGGAGGCAATGCCTACGATGAACAGGTATCCCGCCTGATTACGCGCGGCACCGTCCTGCTGCAGGCCCGCAATTCCCGCGACATTCCCAGCCTCTTCCACGATGTGTCCCTGTATGCCTCCGGCCTGCAGACGGACTCCAAGTTCGGCGGGTTGAAGAAGGACATGAACATCATGATGTCCCAGAAGGAAGTCCCCGACGAATTCCGTACAAACAGCCATGACGTCGGCCTGCGCCCGTACAACAATGAAGACGGCAATGCGGCCGTCACCGTGCGTCCGATCGCGTCGTGGCCGCAATTCTATTACTGGTCCAACATCTGGGACGGGGCGACGGTGCGCAACGGCCAGGACGCCTCGGCGACACTGAAGTGGGACGGCAAAAGGCCCTATACGCTAGTTGCGGCCGATGCCGAATCATTGGTCACAATGATGAATAACCATTATACGTACATGCGCAATCCCATTATGCTGCGACAGTACAACTTCATCGGGTACGTGTATTCCTCCAACTGGGACGATTTTATTGGCGGAGGCGGCGGAACCGTTCTCCCGTTCACCTTTCTAGTGCCGATTACGGTATGGTGGAATCCATACAATGTGGACATGCGGCTTGAAGGGGGGAATGGAGATCCATACGGAACCTACGTCAATGCAGAACATTTCCTCCCTCTCAAAAATGCTTTCAATTTCCATATCGGTTGGGATGGCTATCTCAATGGACACTATGTCGATGATTCTCTCCTGTCAGATTATACCGATGACTTTTATACGTCATATAATACTAGAAAGTCAGGGTTCGGTTATGGTGACCATGTCAAAAATAGGCCACTTGCCGATTATGGTAGCTCTCTGAGGGAAAAAGTCACCATGTCCATCAAAGGAGAACCTGATAAAGGGGCATCCTCAACATTAAGAGCTGGTGAAATTGTCCTCTACTCTCAGCCAGATTCCGAAAGAGGTATTTTCCGGCCCCGTGCCTATGCTCCCTCAGGATGGTTTGACCAAACGGCTCCTCACCCTACTCAGGCTAAATCCAATCAAAATGATCAGCGTGTCGACAATTATCCCCTTAAAGAAGGATGGTCGGAGTCCTTTGAACAAGTTTCTGCATACTCATGGATTATTCCCTTTGACGGAATCCGATTCGATACATTATACAATACTACAAGTTTTCCAGTACCGCTGGATGAAAAGGCCCATACTTATAGAAAGGCAAAAATCGACTTTGTTACAAAGGCATCTGATCTAAAAGTTATCCCCAAAACAGCAGTCCTTTCGCAACTCTACTCCGATGAAGTTAAACAAAATGGAGAATTGAGTACATACGTGAATGTATCTGGGCTCATGGATCCCTCTATCATAGGAAAATCGTATGAACTTTCCGCTGGGGATATTCCAGATACATTCTACAAGAAAAATCCTGCTACTTACAATATAAATTGGGGTATTTGGGAAGAACCTCTCGTTAAGGAAATTCGTTTTCCCCACGAAATGCACCGTGACCGTAACAATCCGGAAACACCTTACGATTTTGTCGATGCCAGTTCTGTAGGAGGAATCGGAAATAAAGCACAAGGCAAAGGAGGAGTTGGTGCTGAAAAATATGAATTTGTTGCCTATTTTGGTCTGTCGGTCAAATGGAGCCAAAGCCCATTGATTGGAACATACCCCGAAGACAAAGACTACCGTACCAAAATATGGCAGCATTCCTCGCCTCTTTTCTGGGGAGGACAATTAATAGCTGCCAGCGATTTGTCCCGTACCTACAGCCCGTACCAGTTCGAAGTCAAGCACCACAACGATCCGGAAGGCTTTGCTCCGATTACGATTGCTAATGTTCTAAACAATGATGGAACCCGCCTGTCAACCTTTGGTGGCCCTGGAGCCGAACAAATCAACAAGATTTCCGCCACGGAAATCCCCATCCATCCACCCTATTCCATTGCCGGATTTGCCGGCGCCCGCCTGACTCCCGGCTGGTATACCCAAGGTAATGATTCTGTCTCAACTGTTGCCAAACGTTTTTCCTACCAGTCCGGTGTTCCCGGAATCGGTATTGGCAATTCGTTTGCCGACCCCATGATTCCAGGCAACCGGGTATTTGTTCACAGTGAAATTTCGGGAGACAAGGAACACGGAGATTTCTGGGATCACGCCCTGATGGCCAACGACGGCGTCTGGGACTCCTGGTTCGCTTCCTCCATTTCCAACCGTCCTACGCAAATCGGAGGCAATGGTGGCAGGGAAGAATTTACAGAGGTGCTGAAAAACATCCTCAGTGATAAAAAAGATTCCACGGCTAACGTCAACTCTCTGGAAGTCCTGCCTAATTCCCGCTTCTCCTTGAATCCCGGTGCCGACAAGGTTGAAAATGTCATTAATGAACTGAGCGATTCCGACGGCTACAAGAAAGTGGCCAAGTATGTCAACGTCGAAGGCGCTTTCAATGTGAACTCTACATCCATGAAAGCCTGGAAGTCCGTCATCAAGGGGCTCAGGGACCGCCAGTTGCTTTTCAATTCCTCGACCAACGGAGTTAGTCCGATGAATCAGGATAAAAACACGGCCTACTTCTCCCGTTTCGGCGTAGCCAGCAGCGACCAGTCCCATGTGGACGATTACGGAAGTGTCGGCATTACCAACGGGTTGACCGACGGAGTCGCCCAGGCATGGTCCGACCTTCGTAAAATCGACGAAAATACACTGGATCGTTTCACAGAAAACCTCGTTGCCGAAGTCAAGAAGCGCGGCCCGTTCCTCAACATGGCCGAGTTCGTCAACCGGCGTCTCGCATCCGGAGATCTCGGGTTGAAGGGCGCCATCCAGACGGCCATCGACAACACGTGCATCAACTCCGTCTTCGACCAGGTACAAAGCTCCGTCCTGAATCCCTCCGCCCCCTATCCGAATCCGGAGGCCGCGCGCGGCAACGTGTTTACGGGAGCGCCCGGCTACCTGATCCAGTCCGACATCCTGGCCGTGCTGGGCAACATCCTGACGACGCGGGACGATACGTTCACCATCCGGGCGTACGGGGAACTGACGACCAAGTCCGGCAAGAGCATCCTCTCCCGCGCCTGGTGCGAAGCCGTCGTCAAACGCGGAGTGGACTATGTCGATCCGACGAATGCCCCCGAAACCGCTGCGTATGAAGTCAATACGAGTACGGGTTCACTGGACAGAACCCAGTTGAGCAATATCAACCGTGCGTTCGGGAGAAAGTTCGACGTGGTTTCCTTCCGTTGGCTCTCACCTGAGGAAGTATAAATAATGCGGCCACCCAGGTAAATAATCAGCATTCCGACATATACAGAAATATTCTTCACAATCTAGATGGGAATATTTGAAAAAATCTGCATATCTGTATCTACTCATCGCATAAAAACGGCATTTTTATGCGATGGGTAAATTTCCATTAAGCAACGCATATATTGAATTTATGGTGTTTTTATTATTTTAATAATGACTCCAACATGCTGCAAAATCATATGAATCTACAGTTATCGGGAATGTATCGTTATCCATTTATCTAACAAATTCTCGCAAGTGGGAGATTATATGAAATACTTGGAGAAGCTGTATAGTTGAGGCTATCTATCAAGTAAAAAACAGAATTTTTTACTTGATATACGAGCTTCAGTTAGCTAACACATGACTGTTAATTTACGGAGTCCCTCTGTCTTTCTTTTTCTCATTCTAGTTTCTATTCTGTCATGAAAATCACATACCGTTGTAACCGCGGGAAGCGCACTTCTATATACTTCCTAAAGAATCAGTTACAAGGATTTGCATTGATTGCAACGATCACGCTCATGGTCCTGCTCGCCCTCCTCAGCGTCGGCTTGCTGACCATGTCCGCGTCGCAGACGCGTATTTCTCAGAAGGGTTTGTATGCCGCAGAGGCACGGGCGCAGGCCCGCCTTGCCCTGGAAGTCGCCATCGGCAAGCTCCAGTGCGAACTCGGACCCGACCAGCGCGTCTCCGCCAACTCCGGCATTCTGGACACGTCGGTCAATTCGGAA